>JAHEDO010000262.1 GCA_024641185.1 Burkholderiaceae bacterium
TTGCTCTCGACGTCGATCTCGCCGTCCATCATCTCGACCAGGCGCCGGCTGATGCTCAGGCCCAGCCCGGTGCCGCCGTACTTGCGCGTGGTCGACGCGTCGGCCTGGGAGAAAGCGTGGAAGAGCCGTGCGCGCTGCTCGGCCGTCAGGCCGATGCCGGTGTCGGTCACGTCGAAGCGCAGCCGCACCGCACCGTCTTCGCCGTCGGCACTGTCGTCACCGCCGTCACCGCCGTCACCGCCGTCACCACCTTCCACCCGGTGGACGCCGACGGTGATCTCGCCGCGCTCGGTGAACTTGATCGCGTTGCTCACCAGGTTGGTGAGCACCTGGCCCAGGCGCAGCGGGTCTCCCACCAGACCGATCGGCACGTCGGCGCCGACGTCGAACAGCAGTTCCAGTCCCTTGTCCTGGGCCTTGACCACCGACACGTCGGCGAGGCTCGCGAGCACCTCCTCCACCGAGAAGGGCAGCCGCTCGAACTGGATCTTGCCCGCTTCGATCTTGGAGAAGTCCAGGATGTCGTTGATGATGCCCAGCAGCCCCTTCGCCGCCGCATCCACCTTGGTCAGGTAGTTGCGCTGTTTGTCGCTGAGCTCGGTGCGCAACGCGAGGTGCGTCATGCCGATGATCGCGTTCATCGGCGTGCGGATCTCGTGGCTCATGTTGGCGAGGAAGTCGGATTTCATCCGCGACGCGTCCTCGGCGGCCTCCTGGGCGCGGCGAAGTTCCGTCACGTCGAAGTAGGCGAGCATGCGGCCGCCGTCGGGCAGCGGGCTGCACTGGGGACGGATGATCCGGCCGTCGGCGCGGCGCATCTCGGCCGACGAGATTTCGCCCGCGCGGACCGACTCGACGCGCATGGCGACGTATTCGTCGAACTCTTCGTCGGGGACGTCGTACAGTCCGTTGTACCGGTTGAAGCGGATCAGCTCCTCGAAGGTCGGTTGCGCGGCGATCTGCTCCTCGGTGAAACCCCACATCGAACGGAACGCGCGATTGACGATGCGCACGCGCATGTCGGGGCCCATGAAGAGCACCGCGTAGTCGATCGTCTCGAGCACCGTATTGAACTCGGCCAGCAGCGCGTTGGTGCGCTGCACCGCGTCGTCGAGCTCGCGCTCGCGAAGCTTCAGGTCGGACACGTCGGTGTAGATCGAGACGAGCGAGCCGTCGGGCATCGCGTGGTCGCTGATCTGCAGCCAGACGCCGCTGGCCAGATACTGCATTCTCGGCCCGCTCGCTTTGCGCCGCACGGCGAGCACGCGTTCCACCCAGACGTCGACGTCGTCCTCGGCCAGCGGGAACAGGCCGCGCGCGTGCGCCGCCCGAAGGATCCTTTCGAAGTCGGTGCCCGGCCGGACCATCTCCTCGACCTCGCCGAACCAGCTCCGGTAGCGCGAATTGCACACGGCGATGCGGTCCTGCGGGTCGAACAGCGCGAAGCCCTCGGACATCGCTTCGATCGCGTTCTGGAACATCGTCTGCGCGGTGAGCGCGCGGTCGCGAGCGACCTCTACCTCGAGCTCGCGCGCCTTCAGCTCGGTCACGTCGCTGACCGCCCCGATCTGACGGCGGACGCGGTCATCGGCGTCGCGCAGGATCACGGCCTGGTCGCGCACCCAGCGATACTCGCCGCTTGCCATACGGATCCGGTACTCGGTATTGAATCGCGTCGCGGTGCCCTTGATGTGCGCGCGCAGTGTGGCGTCGTACGCGGGCTTGTCTTCGGGATGCACCCGCTCGAACCAGGCATCCGGGCGCATTTGGCTGGAGTTGAACTCGAACAGTTGGCGCAGTCGCTCGGAAATGTAGAGCTCCTGATTGCCGACCTGCCATTCGTAGATGCCTTCACTGACGGCAGCGGCGACCAGCTCGTAGCGCTCCTGCTCGGCACGCAATTCCGCTTCCGCGCGTCGCTTCTCGGTGATGTCCTCGTAGGTCACCACCATGCCGGCGGTCGCCAGCGGCCGATAGCGCGCCATCAGCACGCGCCCGCTGGAAAGCGGCATTTCGACGTCGCGTGATTTCCAGCGGTTCAGTTCCAGGATCCGCTCTGCAACCTGGTCCTCCGGGTCGCCCGGGCCGTAGTCGCCGCGCCGCGCGTTGTAGTGGAACAGGTCGGCCAGCGACACGCCGGCGACGCACAACTCGGCGGGAAGCTCGCGAAGCAGGTGAAACCGCGCGTTGCACAGCTTCAGTCGCAGGTCGCGGTCGAAGATCGCGAAGCCCTCGTTGAGCTGGTCGAGCCCGGCGGCGATGTCGTGGTCGGCGGGTGCCATCGCGGCGGTCATCCTTCCCAGCGCAGCGAGAAGGCGGCGACCGGCGTGTGGAATCCCTTGAGCGCGAGCGGGCCGACCGGGTCGGCGGCGACCCCGTCCTCGAGGCTGCCGAAGGCGCGCTGGGACACGAGGATCTGCCCGCCGTCGGCCTCGCCGCACAGCCGGGCCGCGAGGTTCGTCACGACGCCGATCGCGCCGTAGTCGCGCCGACCCTCGTAGCCGATCGCACCGATCGTCGCGTAGCCCTGCGCGATGCCGATGCCCATGGTCAGCTCGATGCCGAGCTTGCGCCACGCGGCCGATACCTGCGCGAAGCGCTGCTGCATCTCCACCGCCATCGAGACCGCGCTGCGGGCCGGCGCCTCGATCTGCACCGGGTCGTTGAAGAAGATCATCATGCCGTCACCGGCGAAGCGCTCCAGCGTCGCGCCGTGCGACATCACCAGCTCGCCCATCGCCGCGTGGTAGTCGCCGAGCACGCGCATGACGTCCTCGGGGTCCGAGGTTTCTGCAAATGCGGTGAAGCCGCGCAGATCCAGGAACACGACGACGATCTCGCGCCGGCGCGTCTTCAGCGGGTCTTCGGTGGAGCCGGACAGGATCAGGTCGGCGACGCCGGGCGAGAAGAAGCGGCGCAGCCTGCCGAGCCGCTCGAGCTCGGCCACGCCGTCGGCGACCCGGGTCTCCAGCGAACGGTTCCACTCTTCCAACTCGGCCGCCTGCTGCTCGAGCAGACCGACGGCTCGCTCCAGTTCGCGCGTCTGTCGCGCGAGCGTGAGATGGGTCTGCACGCGCGCGAGCACGATCGGCGGGCTGATCGGCTTGGTGATGTAGTCGACCGCGCCGAGTTCGAGCCCGTGGGTCTCGTCGTCGACCTCGCTCATCGCGGTCACGAAGATGATCGGAATGCGCGCGGTGCGCGGGTCGGCCTTCAGGCGCTCGCAAACCTCGTGGCCGCTCATGCCCGGCATCATCACGTCCAGCAGGATCAGATCGGGCGGTTCTTCCGACGTCGCGATGCGCAGCGCGCGCTCGCCGGAGGTCGCCGCCTTGGTGCGGTACTGCCCGGCGAGCACTTCGCCCAGCAGTTGCACGTTGGCGGGCGTGTCGTCGACGATCAGGATGGTGGGGCGCGCGGCGTCGGCCTGTCCTGCGCCGGATCGCACGGCATCGCTCCCCGGACCGCCCGCAGCAGGTTCTGCCGAGGCGGCGTCTGCCGGTGCCTGGTCGCCGGACATCGCGCGGCCCTCAGGCGGGAAGCGGCGACGAGGTTCCGGGCGGCGACGACGGCGCCATCGGATCCTCGGGCTCGGTGGCGGTGCCGGGCCCGGCGCCGGTGCGCGCCTGCGCTGCGTCGCGGATCAGCCTGCCCACCACCAGCCGCATGATGTGGAAGCCGAGCTTCGGGTTCTGGTAGTAGAGCTTGTACATGCCCTCGGCGGTCAGCGAGTAGAGCTCGCAGTCGGTGACGCACTCCAGGCTCTGCGTCCTGCGGTTGTCGGGTGAAAAAAGGCCGATCTCTCCGATCAGCGAACCGGCGCCGAGCGTCTCGTCGTACTCGACCAGGCGCACCGTCCCGCTCTGCAGGTACAGCATCTCGGAAGCCGTGTCGTTGCGCCGCCACAGCATTTCGCCCGCCTTGGTGAGCCGGCGAGTCATGTGCGGCAGCAGCCAATC
>JAHEDO010000263.1 GCA_024641185.1 Burkholderiaceae bacterium
CGAGGCTCGGCTTGAACGTCGCCATCCCGATGATCAGGATCACGTAGATCAGCGCCGATACCAGCCCCGGCAGAAAGCCCGCGACCAGCAGCGCGCCGACAGACTCCTCGACGATGATCGCGTAGATGACGAGCAGCGCGCTCGGCGGGATCAGCGTCGCCAGCGTTCCGCCCGCGGCGACCACGCCGGCGGCGAGCCGGCGGTCGTAGCCGTACTTCAGCATGTCGGGGATTGCGGTGCGGGCGAACACCGCCGCGGTCGCGGTGCTGGCGCCCGAGACCGCCGCGAAACCGGTGGCCGCCATCACGGTGGCGACCGCCAGCCCGCCGGGCACCCATCCGATCCACTTGCGCCCTGCGTCGAACAGCGCCTCGGTGATGCCGGCGTGAAACGCCAGAAAACCGATCAGGATGAACATCGGCAGCACGCTCAGCGTGTAGGTGACCGCCTTCGAGTGCGGGATCGTGCCGACCATGCCGGCGCCGGCATCCCAGCCGATCATCGACACGAGCCCGACCAGGCCGACGATCGCCGCCGCGTAGAAGACCCGCACGCCGGCGAACACCATGACGACCAGCGCGATGACTCCGACGATGCCTATCGTGAAGGGATCCATCTCAGACCTCCCCGATCGATTCTTCGATCTCGCGCCGCGCGAGATCCTCGACGGTGAGCATGCGCGGAACCCCGACCGGTTCGCGGTCAGGGTGCTGCACGAGTCTCAGGTACCCGGCGGCCTGCACCAGCAACCGCAGGAACAGCAGCCCGAATGACACCGGCACCAGCAGTTTGGACGGCCAGACCACGAGTTCCATGTCGATCGTGCTGTCGCCGCTGTCGTAGGCGCGCATGAAGTGGTCCCAGCCGTAATAGATCAGCACGCCGACCAGCGCGAGCGGCAGCAGCGTCGAGAAGAGCTCCATCAGCCAGTGCGACCTGCCCTTGGCCATCTTCACGAACAGGTCCATCCGCACGTGGCCACCCTCGCGCTGGCAGTAGGCGATGCCGAGGAACGCGAAGGTCGCCATCGACAGCTCGACGAAGTCGATGTAGCCCGGAACCGGCACGTCGAACAGCTGGCGCCCGAACACCTGGGCGATGCCGAGAAACATCAGCCCGAAGATGCAGATCGCGGCCGCGAGCGTGAACCAGTCCTCGACGTGGCCGATCCAGCGGTCGAAGAACCGCAGCGTCGGTGCGTCGTCGCTGGCTTGCGCGGTGGTATTGGCGGGTTGTCTGTCCATGGTCCGGGCGCGACCGGCCGCACACGCGGCACGGCCGCTCGTCCGAGCGGCCGTGTAGCGGACGGCGTCAGGCGCCTGCCTCCTTCGAGTTTATTTCTTCTTGACCGAATCCGCGGTCTTCAGGACCAGGTCGATCAGCGCCTGGCCGTCGAACTTGTCCTTGTTGTCGGCAACCCACTTGTCCCAGACGGGCTTGCCGGCGATCTTGCGGAATTCCTCGAGCTGCGCGTCGGAGTAGCGGACCGCCTTGAGCTTCTTCTCGAACATCGGCAGGTTCTTGGCGTCGATGTCGATGTAGGCCTGGACCTGCACCTTGTAGACCTCGGGCTTCATGTCCTGCAGAAGCTTCTGGTACTGGGCGGGCAGCTTCTTGTAAGAGGTCTTGCTGAACACGATCGGGCAATCGCTGGTGCCCGGCGACATGTTCGCGGTGAACCAGTCGGAAACCTCGTGGATCTTGTACGCCGCCTGCGCGTAGGTGTACGGAAACGAGGCTGCGTCCATCGACCCGCGCTGCATCGAGGTGTATACCTCGGTGGCTGCCGTCGTGGTCTTGATCGCGCCCAGACGCTCCATCGCGTCACCGATTCCGCCGCCCGCGCGCACGCGCTTGCCCTTCCAGTCGTCGAGCCGCTGCGGCGGCTCGCCCTTGCCCAGGAACTCGTACTGCGGCAACAGCGTCGAACCGTAGAGCATGGCGTTCCACTGGTCCATGTCCTTGATCAGCGCCGGCTCCTGGTAGAGCCGGTCGCGCACCGCGACGTTCGCGTCCCAATCGCCCATCGGCAGGAACGGCATCGTGAACACCATGTGCGCGGGGTTCTTGCCCGGATGGTAGAAGTTGCAGAAGTGCGCGCCGTCGATCGCACCGAGCTTGATGCTGTCGAGGTTCTCGCGAGCCTTCGAGAACTGTTCGCCGTAGCCGATCTTGATCGTGAACTTGCCGCCGGTCTTCTTCGAAACCTGCTCGGCCAGGTGTTCGATGCCCACCGTGAATGCGCGCGCCTTGCCCCAGGTGGAGAAGCGCCATTCGACCTTCGGGCCGTTGACCTCGGCAGCCGTGGCTGCAACGCTGACCGAACCGAAAGCGGCCGCCAGCACCGCCGAAACGAGCGTGTACCTGAACTTCATCTTGTCGTGTCTCCTTCGTCTCCGGTTCGCGCCGGATAGTTTTGTGCAAATCTATTTTCATCGTAACAGATCTCGCCGAAACGCGCATCAATGGCCCCACGGACCTCGGACCAGGGACCACGCGGGGGCGCGGCGAGGCGAGGCGGCGAGGCGGCGGCGCGGTGCGGCGCGGATCTCAGATCGTCGCCAGCATCGCGATCACCATCGTCGCCATCACTGCGGTGGCGATCCAGCCGAGCCAGCGCAGCCGACGCCCGACGGTGTGGTCTCCCATCGTATCGCGCCGGCCGGCCAGCAGCATCATCACCGCCATGATCGGCACCGCGATCACCCCGTTGATCACGGCCGCCCAGAAGAGTTCCCTGACCGGGTCCATCGGCATGAAGCACAGGATCACGCCCCCCACCGTCGCGACCGCGATCACTCCGTAGAAACCCCACCCCTCGCCCTTGTCCAGACGCAGGCCGAGACTGCCCTGCCAGCCCGCCGCTCCGGCCACCGCGTACGCCGCGGAGCCCGCCAGCACGGGCACCGCCAGCATCCCGGTGCCGATGATGCCCAGGCTGAAGAGCAGGAAGGCAAACTGCCCCGCCAGCGGCCGCAGCGCCTCGGCCGCCTGGGCGGAGGTCTGGATGTCCCGCACCCCGGCCGCGTGGAGCGTGGCCGCCGTGCTCAGGATGATGAAGAACGCGATCAGGTTGGAGAAGGCCATGCCGACGACCGTGTCCACCCGGATGCGCCGCAGGTGCCAGCGCACCCGCGCCTTCGTGCGCGGCTGGGCGGGGCCGGCGTGCAGGTCTTCGACCTCCTGGGCCGCCTGCCAGAAGAACAGGTAGGGGCTGATGGTCGTGCCGAACACCGCCACCAGCATCAGCAGCATCTCGTGGCCCGACCCCATGCGCGGCCACATCACCTCGCCGGACACCGCCCACCAGTCGATCTGCACCGAGAACACGACGGCGACGTAGGTGAGCAGCGAGAGCGTCAGCCACTTCAGCCAGCGCACGTAGGCGGTGTAGGTCACGAACACCTGGAGCAACAGGCAGAGCAGGCCGAAGGTCACCGCGTAGACGTGTGCCGAGCCGCCCAGCAGCAGGCGCAACGCCTCGCCCATCGCCGCGATGTCCGCCGCGATGTTCAGCGTGTTGGCCATCACGAGCATGCCGACCACCAGGAGCAGCACCCAGCGCGGAAACCGCGCCTTGATGTTGGCCGTCAGGCCCTGCCCGGTGACGTAGCCGATGCGCGCGCTGACCATCTGGATCGCGACCATCAGCGGCAATGTGAACACCACCGTCCACAGCATCGAGTAGCCGAACTGCGCGCCGGCCTGCGAGTAGGTCGCGATGCCGCTCGGATCGTCGTCGGCCGCGCCTGTGATCAGCCCGCCGCGCAGCACGCGGAGCTGCCGGCCCAGGCCGAATTTTCGAATCCGCTTGATCACCGCACGCCTCTCGTCACGGCCGAAGCCGCTGCGATGATATCGCCAGGCCATCGAACGGTCGGAAATGGCGCCGCGGCCGCGGCGGCCCGTGTCACTCCAGTTCGAACCCCAGCGCCCGGATCGCCTCGACCAGCC
>JAHEDO010000264.1 GCA_024641185.1 Burkholderiaceae bacterium
GTGTTCGGGTTCGCGGCGCTGGCCTTGGCACTCGGGGTACGCGCGTTCTGGCGCGACCTCGCGCCGGGCCCGGCCTCTGACGAGGCCGCGGCCGAGGCGACACACGACGTGCTGAGCCTGAAGTATCTGGACGGCGGACACGGCGAGGGCTGCAACGAGACGGACGATGCGTTCACGCCCTGGCGGCGGCGCTTTCACCACCTGACCTTCTACGGGTTCCTGCTGTGCTTCGCATCGACCAGCGTAGCGACGCTCTACCACTACCTGCTGGGCAGGCACGCGCCCTACGCGCTGGACAGTCTGCCGGTGCTGCTGGGCACCGCGGGCGGGATCGGCCTGCTGGCCGGACCCGCCGGCCTGTTGTGGCTGAACCTGCGTCGCCACCCGCTGCACGGCGACCCGGCGCAACACCCGATGGACCGCGGCTTCATCGCACTGCTGTTCCTGACCAGCGTGACCGGGATGGCGCTGATGATCTGGCGCGACACCGGGGCGATGGGGCTGATGCTTGCCGTGCATCTGGGCGTGGTGATGGCGCTGTTCGCGACCCTGCCCTACGGCAAGTTCGCGCACGGCGTCTACCGCTGCGCGGCACTGCTGAAGTGGGCGATCGAAAGGCGCCAGCCGAACAACCTGCAGCTCGGCGCCGACTAGGAGCGCGACGGGCGGGACCGGGCAGGCGCGACACGCGCCTGCCCCTTTCCGTCAGAAGTGAATTCCGCGCATCAGCTGCTGGAACGCGACCTGGTCCGCCGTGAGCTGCGGCGGCTTCGCGCCGTCCTTCGCGGCGCCACGCGCTGCCTCGGAATCCGGGAACATGCGGAACGACGTGTTCATCACGATCTGCGCGACGCGCGGCATCACCGCGTGCATCACCTGCCCGAGGATGCCCAGGCGGGTGGCGATGCGATCGGGCTTGTGCACGATCGCTTCGACGACCAGGTCACCGGCCTCCTCCGGCGACAGCGTGGGCACGTTGTTGTAGAGGTTGGTGGGCGCGATCATCGGCGTGCGCACCAGCGGCATGTTGATCGTGGTGAACTTCAGGCCCACATCCGAGAACTCGGACGCGGCGCAGCGGGTCCAGGCATCCAGCGCCGATTTCGACGCGACATAGGCCGAGAACCGCGGAGCGTTGGTCAACACGCCGATCGACGAGATGTTGATCACGTGCCCGCGGCGCCGGGCGATCATCGACGGCAGCAGGCCCATCGTGGTGCGCAACGCGCCGAAATAGTTCAGCTGCATGCAGCGCTCGAAGTCGTGAAACCGTTCGTAGCTGCCCTCGATGCTGCGCCGGATCGAACGGCCGGCGTTGTTGACCAGCACGTCGACGCCACCGTGGGTTTCGACCAGCCACTTCACCATCCGGTCGCAGTCGGCCATGTCGGCGAGGTCGACGGCGAAGGTGATCAGCTGATGGCCCGCGGCCTCCACCTCCTTGCGCGCCTCGTCGAGTTTTACCTGGTCGCGCCCGCAGACGATCGCGATCGCGCCGGCCGCTGCCACCTTGTGCGCCGCGGCCAGCCCGATGCCGGACGAGCCGCCGGTGATCAGGACCACCTTGCCGCCGACTTGCCCCTTCAGCGTGCGGTCGATGAACAGGTCCGGGTCGAGATGCCGCTCCCAGTAGTCCCACAGCACCCAGGCGTAATCGGCCAGCCTGGGGCAGGCGATGCCGCTGCCCTTGAGCGCCGCGAGGCTCTCGCGGCAGTCGAACCGTGTCGGATAGTTGACGAAGTCGAGGATGTCGTCCGGCAGACCCAGGTCCTTCATCACCGCCTGCCGGATGCGCCGGATCGGCGTGAGCGCCATCAGGCTCTTCTTCACGCCCCTGGGGATGAAGCCGAGCAGCGCCGCGTTGATCCTCAACGCCATCGACGGCGCGTGCGCCGCACGCGCGAAGACCGAGAGCACCTCGCCCACTCGCATCGGTTCGGGATCGACCAGGTGGAAGCACTTGCCGTCGAGGTGCGGCTGGTGCGCGATGTGGTCCATCGCGTCGACGACGAAATCGACCGGGACGATGTTGATGCGGCCGCCCTCGATGCCGATGGTGGGCATCCACGGCGGCACGATCTGGCGCAGGCGCTGGATCAGCTTGAAGAAGTAGTACGGGCCGTCGATCTTGTCCATCTCGCCGGTGCGCGAGTCGCCGACGACCGAACCCGGCCGGTAGATGCGCCAGGGAATCTTCAGGTCGCCGCGCACGATGCCTTCGGACATGTGCTTGGTCGAGAAGTACGGGTTCTCGAGATTCTCGGCCTCTTCGAACATGTCCTCGCGGAACACGCCCTCGAACATCCCGGCGGCGGCGATCGAGCTCACATGGTGGAAGCACCCCGCCTTCAGCTCGTTGGCGAACTTCACCACGTTGCGGGTGCCCTCGACGTTCACGCGCACCTGGTCTTCGGCGTCGGCCTTCAGGTCGTAGATTGCGGCCAGGTGGAAGAAGTGCCTGATCTTGCCGTGAAGCTCCTTGCGCTGCGGCGCCTTCATCCCCAGGCCCTGAGCCGCGATGTCGCCGAGGACCGGGATCGCGCGCTTGGCGCTCACACCCCAGTACTCGTAGAGCGGGGCGAGCTTTTCGCGCGAAGCGTCCCGAACCAGGAAGTAGACCACTGCCCCTCGCCGCTCGAGCAGCTTGCGCACGAGCCGCTTGCCGATGAAGCCCGATGCGCCCGTGACGAAATAAGCCATCTGATGTCTCCCTTGCGATTGCGTGTTTTACGGACCGCGCGCCCCGCGACCCCGGCGCCGATCATTGCATCGGACGCGTATTGCATCAAGTCGGCGACACGGGGACGCCTTTAGTGTGCCCCCTCTAGGCCGTCGCCATAGACTGCAATCATTCCGGGCTCCGGTCGGCGTTCCGGAGCATTGGGTCACTCACAGGAGAACGAACGATGGTCAAGAAAGCCAGCGCGAAGGCGCAGAAGAAAGACGACAACCAGTTGGCCGCGGCGATCCGCGACTCGGCGCAGCAGATCTGGCTGGCCGGCATGGGCGCGTTCGCGAAGGCGCGCGCCGAGCGCACGAAGATCTTCGACGCGCTCGTCAAGGAAGGTCACACCATCCAGTTGCGCACCCGGGCATTGGCCGAGGAGCGCATCGGCGAAGTCAGCGGAAGGGTCAACGAAGTGAAGGAACGTGCCAGCGAGTCATGGGACAAGCTCGAGCAGGTGTTCGAGAGCCGCGTGTCGCGCGCACTGGAGCGGCTCGGCGTGCCGACCAGCAAGGACATCAAGACGCTGACGAAGCGGGTCGACGAACTCGGCGCGAGTGTGCGCGCCCTCGGCGGCAAGGCTGCCGGCAAGGCGGCGCCGGCGCGCAAAGCGGCGGCACGCAAGCCCGCTGCCAAGCGTGCGAAGGCAGCGTCCAAGGCCTCCAAGCCCGCCGTCAAGCGCGCGCGCAAGGCCGCCGCCAAAGCGGCTGCAGCGACCACCGCCTGAGTTCCTGATCGGGGACCCGTCGGTTGACGGCGATGCCGCTCCGAAGCCCCCGGCGCCCCCGCATCGGGTTGGCGGACCGGGGAATCGGCCTGGCGCTGGCCGGGGGCGGGTTTCTGGGCGCCGCCTATGAACTCGGCGTGCTGGCGGCGCTGGCGGAGTCGGTCGACGGGCTCGACCTGAATCGGCTCGACGTCTATGTGGGCGTCAGCGCCGGTGCGTTCATTGCCGCAGGTCTGGCCAACGGCAAGACACCGCACGAGATGGTGCGGATCTTCGTCGAGGATGCGGAGATGTCGCTCGATCCGGCCACGATGCTGCGGCCTTCCGCGCATCTTTGGCTTCGCGCGCTGCGCTCCGCGCCGAGAGCGGCCCACGAGGCGATCGAGGCGAGTCTCAGCGAGGGGCTGCGCGGCGGGGCAGCGGTGGCCTGGCAGGCGTTCGAGCGGATCGGGCGATTGCTGCCGTCGGGCTTTCTGGACGTACGCCCT
>JAHEDO010000054.1 GCA_024641185.1 Burkholderiaceae bacterium
CGATCTCCGCGTTGCTCGACAGCCCGAGCTTCTCCAGCACACGGGCGCGGTACACGCTCACCGTCTTCGGTGACAGCGACAGCCGTTCTGCGATGTCCGAGAGCTTGCGGCCCTCGGCGATCAGCAGCAGCGTCTGCATCTCGCGGTCCGAGAGCTGGTCGTGCGCGCCCGACCCGCGCGCGGCGACCGAATCGGCGAGCGCCTGCGCGATCTCGGGGGTGATGTACTTGCGGCCCTCGGCCACCGTGCGAACCGCCTGCACGATCACCTCGGGCGCGGCCGACTTGTTCAGGTAGGCCATCGCTCCTGCCTTCAGGGCCCGGATCCCATACTGGTCCTCCGGATACTGCGAGAGCGTGACCGCCCGGACCGGGTGCTTTTCCTCGGCCAGGGCCTTGAGCGCGTCGATCCCGTTGCGCCCCGGCAGATTGACGTCGACCAGCAGCACGTCGCAGGGCTGCTCGCGCAGCAACTCGCGCAGCGCACCGTAGTCGCCTGCCTCTCCGACGACCTCGATGCCCCCGGCCTCGGTGAGCGTCTCGCGCAGCCCGCGCCGAATCAGTGCGTGGTCGTCGAGGATGATCACGCGGATCACGTTGCGCGCTCCCCCGCCGCCGCCGCGGGCGCCATCTGCGCACCGTCCGACACCGGCACCGTCAGCAGGAGCGCCGTGCCGCGGCGACCGGGCGAGACCTCCAGCCAGCCACCGACCGCGTGCGCGCGCTCGGCCAGCCCCCGCAGGCCGAACGACGTCGCCTTCTCGAGATCTCCGGGTGCGATGCCGCGACCGTCGTCGAGCACCTCGAGAGAGAAGACTCCGTCGCGAACGACCACGTCCACGTCGACGCGACTCCCGTTCGCGTGTTTGACGACATTGGTCAACGCCTCCTGCAGCGTGCGGTACACCGTCATCGCGGCGGCGTCACCGATCTCGATGCGGTCGGTGTTCACCCGCAGTGTCGTCAGCGCGCCGGTGCGCTTGCGGAACTGGCCGAGCTGCCAGTCGAGCGCGGCGATGATCCCCGCGTCGAGCACCGGGGGACGCAGATCGCGCACCAGGCGCTGGCTCGACTGCTGCGCGAGCCCCAGCGCTTCGAGCGCCTGCTCGGCACGCTGGCGCACCGCCCCTTCGCCGTTGCGAGCGATCCAGCCGAGGTCGTAGCGCAGCGCGGTGAGCGTGCCGCCGATCTCGTCGTGGATCTCGCGTGCGATCGCGCTGCGCTCCTCTTCCACCACGTGCTGCAGGTGCGCGGACAGTTCACGAAGCCGCCGCTCCGATTCTCGCAGTGCGTGTTCGGCGCGAAGACGCTCGCGCCGGGCCTCGGCACCGCGCATCGCATTGACCAGCGCGGGGCCGAGACGCTCGAGCCTGCCCTTGAAGAGATAGTCGTCCGCGCCTTCGCGCATCGCCTGCACGGCGATGTCCTCGTCGATCGAGCCGGAAACGATGAGAAACGGCGGTGACCGGCCGCTTTCACGAAGGACCCGCAATGCGTCCGCGCTCGAGAAGCGTGCAAGGAGATGGTCGGAGATCACCGCGTCCCAGGGCCCTTCGGCCAGCGCCGCGATCATCGATTCGTGGTCGTCGATGCGGCTGCAGTCGACGTTCAGTCCCTGGCGGCCGAGTGTGGCGACCAGCAGACCGTAGTCCTCGACCGAATCCTCGATGACCAGGATCCTGATGCGGGAGCGCAGCGGGTAGCGCGCGTCGGGGAGCGTGTTCACGGCAGAGGGGATTGTACGGGCTTTGCATCGGTGGCCGCACCGGTGCGTGCCTCGCCGGGAGTGCCGGCCCGACGCGTGCGCCGAAAGGGGCGACCGACCCGCGCCGGTCGCGCCGGCGCGGGGGTCTCAGCCGCGCGGCCGGCGCTCGTGCGCGTCCGGGGTGCCGGCGACGAGCATCCGGTCCACCACCCGCGTCCAGGGCTGGGCCAGGTGGCGGATCTGGGCGTCGATTCGCACGATGCTGCGAAGCAGCCCGAACTTCTCGCGTCGCGTTGCGTCGTCCATCGGCGCCCGGGCCGTCTCGCGCAGACCATCGATCAGCGCTTTCGACTGGCGGCCGAGTTGCTCGACGACACGCCAGTCGTCGCGGCGTGCGGCTTCAAGGATCTCTTCGCAGTGCCGCTCGAGCGCGCGGTAGCGGGCCAGCGCGTCGGGCGCCCCGGTGTTGTTCTCAGGCATCAGCACGCCAGCGCCAGGCCATGCGGCGCTGGCGCCGCGGGTCGGTGGGGGGAGCCGGGGCAATGGGCATTCGACGGCGACATCGGGAACTCCGAACGGGACTGTCACACTGGATATCGACCGTCGGACGGACGGCTTTAGCGGTGGGGCGGCCGTCGGGTGGGGCTTTGCCGGCATCGGCGCGCCGTGTAGGAAGAAATCCGATGCACGTAGGAAATCCGCCCCGCATCGAAAGGGAACAATTCCGATTCAACTCCGGCGTGATCTTGCCGAGACTGGCCCCACGTTCGATCGCGAACGCACAGCCAGGCACAAGGAGAATCCCGTGATCACCGACGATCGTCTGATGACAGAGATAAGAGAGGCGAATCTGTCCTATCTGATTCTCGCGCAGCGGCTGATCCGCGCGGACCGTGCGCAGTCCCTCTACAGTCTCGGCGTCTCGGAGGACGTGGCCTCGCTGATCGAGTCGCTCACCCCGTCGCAGATGATCAGGGTCGCCTCCGGAAACATGCTGATGTGCCAGTTCCGCTTCGACGAAGAGATGGTCTGGAAGCTGCTCGCCGACCACGGCCGCACGCGCGGCGAAGGCGAGGAAGGCAGCGCCGCGCGGCTCCACGCGAGCATCCTGATGGCCGGGAAGCACCCGGAGGCCGTCTGACATGACCACGCGCAGCCTCCTCGAGGAGAACCGCCAGTTGCAGCGCGCGCTCGCACTGATCGGGATGGGTGCCCGCCTGCAGATGCTTCAGACGGAAACCGGGCTGCCGTATGAGCGGCTTCTCAAGCTCTACAAGGAGGTCGCCGGGCGCTCGCCTTCGAAGGGGCAGCTTCCGTTTTCGACTGACTGGTTCCTGGGATGGCAGCCGAACATCCACGCGTCGCTTTTCTTCAACATCTACGACTACCTGCAAAAGGCGAGCGACCTGGAGCAGATCGACGCGATCATGAAGGCCTATGAGCTCTACACGGCCGAAGTCTCTGCCAATGCGGTGGAGCCGCTTCTGTCGATCACGCGCGCCTGGCGGCTGGTCAAGTTCTGCGACTCTGGAATGCTGTGGCTCACGCAATGCACGCGGTGCGGCGGAAGATTCGTCAACCACGCCTACGAGCTCACCGACGGCTACGTCTGCGGTCTCTGCCAGCCGCCGGCGCGTGCCGGCAAAGGCCGTCGAGAAGGACTGATCCACTGATCCTCGCTCGAGAGCGCGGGCGCGAGCCGGGTTTGCCGTCGTCCGCCGCGCCAGTTCCGGCACCACGCGGAAATGACGGGGTAAGCCGCCTTTTTTCCGAGCCTGGCCGCCGCGTGATCGCCGAATAATCGGGCTGAAGATCCTACCGCACTCAATCGACGCTCACGATGCAAGAAACCAGGCAAGTCCGGCCGCAGTCAAACCCCGACGCGTCGATCGGAACCGTTCGTCCGGAGTCGGACGAACCCATGGACGCCGCCGATGTCGCGATACAGCGGGAAGCCGCGACCAGGGAGTACGGACCGCTGGTCCGGCGCGTCGCGACGCAGATGATCGCCAAGCTGCCCGCCAACGTGGAACTCGACGACCTCGTGCAGGCGGGAATGATCGGATTGTTCGACGCGCTGTCCAGATACGAATCCGACCAGGGGGCGCAGTTCGAGACCTTTGCGATGCAGCGCGTTCGCGGAGCGATGCTGGACGAACTTCGTGCGGCCGACTGGCTGCCGCGTTCGGTGCGCCGCAACCAGCGCGCGATCGAGAGCGCCATCCGCACGCTGGAGCAGGCGCTCCAGCGGGCGCCGACAGAGCGGGAAATCGCCGAGGCCCTCGGTGTGGCTCTGGACGAGTACCGCCATATGCTCGGGCAGGCGCGGGGCTCGCAGATCGTCTATCTCGGCGAACTGTCCGACGAGAACGGAAATGAAGACTTCCTCGAGCGCTTCGCGGTCCCGCAGGACAGCGAGCCCATGCACATCCTTCGCGATCCGCGCTTTCGCGACGCACTGGTCGGTGCGATCGAGGAACTGCCCGAGCGGGAGAAACTGGTGATGGGCATGTACTACGAGCAGGAGTTGAACCTCAAGGAGATCGGCGTGGTGCTCGGAGTGACCGAGTCGCGCGTCTCCCAATTGCACAGTCAGGCCGTCGCGCGTCTGCGGGTGAAGCTGCGCGGCTGGGCGTGACCGGCACAAGATCGGGAGCGAGTCGATGTTGATGACCCTCAGGCGCAGGCAGGGCCGCCAGGACAAGCCGCTGCGCGACGCGCGGGGTGGCGCGACGGCGGCTTCGTCGGACGCGGTGAGTGCGCTCGCCGGGCAGGCGGGCGGGGCCGGACGTCAGGCGGCCGAGCTCGACGCGCTGGTCGAGAGTCTGGCGGGCGACAGCGCGGGTCAGGCTCGTGCGATGCAGGCGCTGGCGGGGCAGATCGACAGCCTGGCGCAGGCGAACGCCGCAATGAACGATGTCGCCCGGAGCGTCGACGCGAATATCGTCCAGGCGCGAGCGGCAGTCGGACAGGTTGCGGGCAGCGTGGACGGGGTCGTCTACGCGCTGCGGGAGGTCGCGGCGGCGGCGCAGGAGATCACGCAGATCGCGCTGCAGACTCGACTCGTCGCGTTCAACGCGTCGGTGCAGGCGCAGCGGTCGGGCGAGGCCGGACGCGGGTTCAACGTTGTCGCGGATGTCGTCAAGGATCTCGCCACGAAGGTCGAGCAGTCGTCCAGGCTGATCGGTGCCACCTTGACCCAGCTGGACAGGCGGGTCGGCGAATTGACGGTCGAGATCTCCGAAGATCCCGCACACCGTCGCCAGAGCCGTTTCCATAGGGCACTCGCGCAGGCCCAGGCTGGCGTCGCGGAGATCGCGCGCGCGGGCCAGGGAAGCCGGCCGGGCTGCGGCCTCGCGGCAGAGGAGGTGCGTGCGCTGGCCTCGGACGCGGCGCGAATGACCGAGCAGCTCCGCGGCGCGCGCGAGGTGACCCAGCGTTTCGCCGCGCTATCGGCGGGGCTGGCCGAACTCGCCGCCGACAGCGGTCTGCAGACCGATGACAGCCGCTACATCGCGGCGGTGACCGAGGCGGCGGAAAGCGTCTCCGCCATGTTCTGCGAGGCGATCCGCACCGGTGCGATCGACATCGGCGACCTGTTCGACGAAGCCTATGCTCCGGTCACCGGGACCGATCCGCAGCAGCACACGACGCGTTTCGTCGCGTTTGCCGAGCGCGCGCTTCCGGCGTTGCAGGAGCCGCTGCTTCAGTTGTCGTCGGCCGTCGTCTTCTGCGCGGCGGTCGACCGCAACGGCTATCTGCCGGTCCGCAGCGTGAATCTGGCGCAGACGTCCGTGGACTGTCGGGTCAGCGGCGATCAGAGCAGCGGCAACCGCCGGCTCCTCGACGACCACGTCGGCCTGGCGGCCGGGCGCAACGATCGCAGGTTTCTGCTGCAGACCTACTGCCGGGACCTGGCGGACGGGCACCGGGTACTGATGAAGGACCTGTCCGCCCCGATTCGAGTCGATGGGCGCCTCTGGGGTGGCCTGCGGCTCGGCTACCTGGCCTGAGCCACGACCGTCCGGCCAGAGGAAGACGCGATGCCGGCTCAGGCCTGCCGCTCGCGTGAGGCGCCGTTGAGGAGTTCGGCGGCTTCGCGGATCATCGCATCGGCGACTCGGGTCGCGGACACTCGGAAATGGCCTTCGCGGATGGCCTGGCGCACCTCGGCGACGCGTTGCAGTCTGGCCTTTCGATTGACCCGCCGGGCTCCGGGCTTGACCTTGCTCCTGCGCGCACCGGAGTCTGTGTGCGCAACCGATACGGGTTGAGACGGTTCTACGTCGTTGCCGATCTTCATCTGGGGTGGTTCCTCGTCGGGCTCGCGGCGCCGAATGTGGTTCTGACTGAGGTATCGGCGGCTGCGGCGCGGACTTTAGCGCCGAAAGTCACGGTCGCGGTGGTCAGCGCGGGGGCCGCGACGGTCCCGATGGCGCCGGCGCGCTAAAATCGGCCGCCATGGACCAGAACGAACTCAAGCGCGCAGCGGCGCGGGCGGCGATCGAATTCATCGAGACGGGAACGATCGTCGGCGTGGGCAGCGGCTCCACCGTCAACTTCTTCATCGACGAGCTGGGTGCGATACGCGGGCGTATCGCCGGAGCGGTGTCGAGCTCGGAGCGCAGCAGCGACCGGCTGCGCGCCAACGGCATCGAAGTGCTGGAACTCAACACGGTGCTGGCCACAGGCCGCGCAATCCCCGTGTATGTCGACGGCGCGGACGAGATCAACCGGCAGCTGCAGATGATCAAGGGCGGGGGCGGCGCGCTGACGCGCGAGAAGATCGTCGCGGCGGCCTGCTCGCGCTTCGTGTGCATCGTGGACCGATCCAAGGTCGTCGACGCGCTCGGGAGCTATCCGCTGCCGGTGGAGGTCGTGCCGATGGCGCGTGAGCTCGTCGCCAGCCGCCTGCGTGCGCTGGGCGGCCGGCCCGAACAGCGAGCCGGATTCGTGACCGACAACGGAAATCTGATTCTCGACGTGGCAGGGCTGCCGATGCCGGATCCGGCGGCGCTCGAAGCCGAGATCAATCAGTGGCCGGGCGTGGTGACGGTGGGTCTGTTCGCCCGCGATGCCGCGGACCTGGCGCTCGTCGCTTCACCCGGCGGGGTGCAGCGGCTGGACCCGGTCGCCGTCGCCGCCTGAATAGCCGGCGGTCAGCCGCCGGGCGGGACGTAGCCCATGGGCCGGTCGGCGCCTTCCCCGAAGAAGAACTTCTCCATCTGGGTGGCGAGATACTTGCGTGCGCGCGCATCGGCCAGGTTCAGCCGGTTCTCGTTGACCAGCATCGTCTGGTGCTTCAGCCACATCTGCCACGCCTCCTTGGAGGCGTTCTCCCAGAGCTTCTTGCCGAGTTCACCGGGGTAGGGCGGAAAGTCGAGGCCTTCGGCCTCGCGCTGCAGCTTCACGCAGAAAACGGTTCTTGCCATGTCGACTCCTGAATTGCGCGGACTCTAGCAGAGCCCGATCCTTTCCCCGCCCGCGTGTCGGGAATTGTCTTTGCGAACGCCTGCGTCACAGCCGCTTGATCAGCACCTGAGACTTGCGCTGAAAGTTGTAGAAGTTCTTGCGCTCGGCTGGAAGCGTTTCGACATCGGCGAGGACGAATCCGCGGCGCAGGAACCAGTGGGTCGTGCGTGTCGTGAGCACGAACAGGCGCTTGAGGCCCGCGGCGCGTGCGCGCTGCTCTATGCGCTTGAGCAGCCGCTCCCCGTCGCCGCGTCCCTGGACCAGCGGGTTGACCGCCAGGCAGGCCATCTCGCCGATCGCGTCGTCCGGGTAGGGGTAGAGCGCCGCGCAGCCGAAGATCACGCCGTCGTGCTCGATCACGCTGAAATTGCCCGCCTCGCGCTCGATCAGCGCCCGCTCGCGCCTGACCAGCGTGCCGTCGTCCTCGAGCGGGCGGATCAGCGAGAGAAGGCCGCCGACGTCGTCCAGCCCCGCTTCGCGGAGCTCTTCGAGCGTCTCTTCGACCACCATCGAGCCCACGCCCTCGTGCTGGAACAGCTCGAGCAGCAGGCTGCCGTCCAGCTCGAACGGGATGATGTGCGCGCGCGCGACGCCGCCTTCGCAGGCGCGCAGCGCGTGCTTGAGGTAGAACGCACTGTCGGCGGGAAGCGCCGGATCGGCGAGCAGCCGCTTGGCGTCGGCTTCCGAGATTTCGTTGAGCACCCGGCCGGAGGCGTCGGCGACGCCCGGGGTTTCGGTGACGAAGATCAGCTTGTCGGCGTCGAGCTTGATCGCGGTGACCGCGGCGACATCCTCCATCGCCAGGTTGAACGCCTCGCCGGTCGGCGAGAAACCGAGGTTGGAAATCAGCACGATCGCACCGGAATCCAGCGCGAAGCGGATGGTCTGCGCATCGACCTTGCGCGGCAGGCCCGTGTGCATGAAATCGATCCCGTCGACGATGCCCACCGGGCGTGAGCTCACCAGGTTGCCGGAAACGACGCGGATCGCCGCATCCGCCATCGGCGTATTCGGCAGGCCCTGCGAGAAGGCCGCCTCGATGTCGAGGCGCAGCTCGCCTGACGCCTCCTTTGCGCACTCCAGCGCCAGCGGATCGGTGATCCGCAGGCCGTCGGCGTAGCGTGCCTCGCCGCCGCGCAGGCGCAGCTGTTCGTTGATCTGCGGGCGCGAGCCGAACACCACGACGATTCGCATCCCCATCGCATGCAGCAGGCTGAGGTCCTGGACGAGGGCGTTCAGCCGGCCGGCGAGCACCAGTTCTCCGGGGAAGGCGACCACGAAGGTGGCGCCGCGAAACCGGTGGATATAGGGGGCGACCGCACGAAGCCAGGCGACGAACTGTTCGGTCTCTGGGAGCGCTTGGGGACTGTTCATGGCGGCGACGCCTCGGGGCGGGTGTGCGGTTGCCGAGATGATAGTGCGTCGGCGACGCTGTCCCGGGTCTGCGCTCATTATAATTTCGAGGTGCCGCCCGTCCTGCGACCGCTGCCCCCCTTCGAGTTTCCCGAGTCGCTGCCGGTCAGCGCGAGGCGCGACGAGATCGCCCGCGCGCTGCGCGAGCACCCGGTGATCGTGGTCTGCGGGGAAACCGGCTCCGGCAAGACGACCCAGCTGCCCAAGATCGCCGCAGCGCTCGCCGGTCGGGGGACGCAGGGGCTGATCGGCCACACCCAGCCGCGTCGGCTCGCCGCGACCACCGTCGCGCGCCGGATCGCCGAGGAGATCGGCACGCCGCTGGGGGTGAACGTCGGCTACAAGATCCGCTTCAACGAGAAGTTCACGCCGGGCGCGTCGATCAAGCTGATGACCGACGGCATCCTGCTGGCCGAGACGCTGCACGATCGCCAGCTGCGCCAGTACGACACGATCATCGTCGACGAAGCGCACGAACGCAGCCTGAACATCGACTTCCTGCTCGGCTACCTGAAGCAGCTCGTCGCCGGGCCGCGCAGGAAAGACCTGAAGCTCGTGATCACGTCGGCGACGATCGACGCGGAGCGCTTCGCCAACCACTTCGGGCACGGCGGGCGGCCGGCGCCCGTGATCGAGGTCTCGGGCAGGCTCTATCCGGTCGAGGTGCGTTATCGCAGTTTCGACGAGCAGCAGCGCGACGACGAGGACGAGACCGATCTGCCGTCGCGGATCGAGGAGGCGATCGACGAGTTGTGGCGCGAGGCGCCGGGCGACGTGCTGGTCTTCCTTCCGGGGGAGCGCGAGATCCGCGACGTCGCCGAGCACCTGCGGCGCGCGCACGCCCGCGCGATGAACGCGCGGGGGTCGGCGAGCTTCGGGCGCGGCCCGCTGGAAGTGCTCGCGCTGTTTTCGCGTCTTTCCGCCGTCGAGCAGCAGCGGGTCTTCACGCCGTCCTCGGGTCGCCGCATCGTGCTCGCGACCAACGTCGCGGAGACCTCGCTGACGGTTCCTGGGATCCGTTACGTCGTCGACACGGGCACCGCCCGCGTCAAGCGCTACCGGTACCGCAGCAAGGTCGAGCAGCTGCAGATCGAGCCGGTGTCGCAGGCGGCCGCCAGCCAGCGCTCCGGGCGCTGCGGCCGAGTGATGGACGGTATTTGCATCCGGCTGTATTCCGAGGAGGACTTCGCCGGGCGTCCTCGCTTCACCGACCCGGAGGTGCTGCGTTCGTCGCTGGCGGGTGTGATCCTGCAGATGAAGGCGCTCAGGCTCGCCGAGATCGAGCAGTTTCCGTTCCTCGATCCGCCGCCGCGCAAGGCGGTGGCCGACGGTTACGCGCTGCTGCACGAACTCGGCGCCATCGACGAGCGCCATGATCTGACCGAGATCGGTCGCCAGTTGGCCAGGCTGCCCGTCGATCCGCACGTCGGGCGCATGCTGCTGGCGGCTCGCGACGGCGGCTGCCTGCGCGAAATGCTGGTGATCGCGGCGGCTTTGTCGGTCCAGGACCCCCGCGAGCGGCCGATGGAGGCGCAACAGGCGGCCGACCAGCAGCATCGGCGCTTCGCCGACGAGAAGTCGGATTTCGCCGGTTTCATCAAGCTCTGGGACTACTGGCAGCAGGCGCAGCGCGAGAAGGAATCGAATCGCCGACTGCAGCAGCGCCTCGAGCGCGAGTTCCTGTCGACGCGCAGGCTGCGCGAGTGGGCCGACGTGCACGGTCAACTCGCCGACGCGGTCGCTCAGATGCACTGGAAGCCCAACGCGGCGCCGGCGTCCTACGAGACGCTTCACCAGGCGCTGCTCACCGGCATGCTGGGCAACCTGGGCTTCAACGCGGTCGACGAACCGCACTACCAGGGCACGCACCAGACCAGATTCTTCATCCACCCGGGCTCCGCGCTCGTGAAAAAGGCGCCGCGCTGGCTGATGGCGGCGGAGCTGGTCGACACCGGGCGCCTGTACGCGCGGACAGTGGCGCGGATCGATCCGGCCTGGATCGAACGCGCGGCCGGTCACCTGATCCGCACGTCGCACAGCGAGCCGCATTGGGAGAAGAAGGCGGGCCAGGTCGTCGCGTTCGAGCGCGGCGTGCTCTACGGGCTCACCGTGTACGCGCAGCGCCGCGTGAACTACGGCCCGCGCGACCCGAAGCTCGCCCGCGAACTGCTGATCCGGGAGGCGCTGGTCGCCGGGCAATGGGACAGTCAGCTGCCGTTCATGGTGCACAACCGGCGGCTGATCGCCGAGATCCGCCGCCTCGAGCACAAGATCCGGCGCCCGGACCTGCTGGTCGACGAACAATGGCTTTACGACTGGTACGACGCACGGGTCCCCGCGGAAGTGAGTTCGGGGGCCGCACTCGAGGCCTGGTACCGGAAGGCCGGCGCCGAGGACCCGGAGTTGCTCAAGCTCGCCCGCGACGAGCTGATGCGAAAGGACGTGGACGGCGCCGGCAGCGACGCCTTCCCCAGACGCATCGCGATGCACGGGATCCAGTTCGACCTCGCCTACCGCTTCGATCCCGGTGCCGCGGACGACGGTGTCACGATGACGGTTCCGCTGTTCGCGCTGAATCAGGTCGATGCCGCACGCTGCGAGTGGCTGGTTGCCGGCATGCTCAAGGACAAGGTGGCCGCGCTGATCAAGTCGCTGCCGCAGAAGCTGCGAAGGCATGTGGTGCCGGTGCCCGATTACGTCGACGGATTCGTCGAGCGCTGGTCGCCGCGGCTGGCGCCGGGCCAGCCGGCGACGCGCGCGCTGATCGAGTCGCTTCTGGAGGACTTGCGCGAGACGGTACAGCTGCGCGCGAACGCGACCGACTTCAAGCTGGAATCGGTTCCGGCGCACCTGATGATGAACTTCCGGCTGGTCGACGAGCACGGCGGCGTGCTCGCGATGTCGCGCAGCCTCGCCGAGCTGCGGGCGGCGCACGGCGCGCGCGCGCAGAACAGTTTCCAGCAGGCGCTGGCGGGCATTGCCGCGAAACTGCCCGCGGGGCGGGGGGCCGATGAGCGCACGGCGCGCGAAACGCGGGCCGGCGTGTCAGGCACCAGGAACCCCGAAACCGCCAACGCGGTCCCCCAGTCGATCGCGAGCGCCGGAGAGCGCTTCACTGACTGGTCGTTCGGTTCGCTTCCCGAACTCATGGAACTGCGCAAGGGGCGCGACACGCTGATCGGATACCCGGCTGTGGTCGACGTCGGCGACGCGGTGGAACTGCAGGTGTTCGACGATCCCGGCACCGCACAGGCACGGATGCGCGAAGGGTTGCGCAGGCTGTTCATCCTCGCCCTCAGGGAGCCGCTGCGTTTCTTCGAGCGCAACCTGCCCGAGGCCCAGCGCCTGGGGCTGCTGTACGCGCCATTCGGCGGCAGCGACGATCTGCGCAGCGATCTCGTCGACGCGCTGGTGGACCGTGCCTGCCTCGGGCCGCCCTGGCCGGCGGACGCTGCGAGCTTCGCGGCGCGGGCGGCCGAGGCGCGGCCGCGCCTGAACCTGATCGGGCAGGAGATCGCGCGCACGACGCTGATGGTCCTGACCGAGCATCAGGGGGCGATGCGAAAGCTCGCTCAGGCCAGGCTCTTCACGCAGGCGGTTGCCGACATCGAGCAGCAGCTCAACGCGCTGCTGCCCAGGCGCTTCGTCAGCGCAACCCCTGCCGCGCAGCTCGGCCACCTGCCGCGCTACCTGAAGGCGATCGCGATGCGGCTCGACAAGCTGCGCGCCGACAGTGCTCGCGACGCGCAGAAGTTGGCTGAACTGGCGCCGCTGCAGACGAACTACCGCCGGCTGCTGGCACAGCGCAAGGGTGAGCCGGACGCGAGGCTGGAAGAGTTCCGCTGGCTGCTGGAGGAGCTTCGGGTATCGTTGTTCGCCCAGGAACTGCGCACGCCGATGCCGGTATCGGTGAAGCGGCTGCACAAGGCCTGGGCGGCCATCGCGGCCTGAGTCCGGTCGCCCCCGGTCGACCGAAGCGGGTTCGACGAGCGACGATTCAACGGAAGGGGAGAGAACAGATGCGCGTATTCGTTGCGACGCTCGGAACCGAGACCAATACGTTCGCCCCGCTGCCCACGGGGCTGTCGAGCTTCCAGGGTGCCGACTACGATCCCGCCGGGGTGCCGACCGATCGGCTGAACCCCTTCGCGATGCCGATGCGGGTCGCGCGCGAGCGGGCCGCCAGCCATGGCTGGACGGTGATGGAGGGCAAGGTCGCATTCGCGATGCCCGCCGGCGTGACCACCCGCCACGCCTACCAATTCCTGCGCGACCAGCTGCTGGCCGACCTGCGCGCGGCGATGCCGGTCGACATGGTGCTGCTCGGGCTGCACGGTGCGATGGTCGCGGATGGCTACGACGACGCAGAGGGCGATCTGCTCGAGCGGGTGCGCGCACTGGTCGGGCCGGATACGGTGGTCGGCGCCGAACTCGATCCGCACTGCCACCTGACCGAAGCCAAGACGGCGAACGCCGACGTCCTAGTGCTCTTCAAGGAGTATCCACACACCGATATGTACGAGCGTGCGCAGGACCTGGTCGCCCTGTGCGAGGCGACCGCGCAGCGGCGGATCCGGCCGGTGATGTCGGTGTTCGACTGCGCGATGATCTCGATGTTCCACACCAGCCGCGAGCCGATGCGCGGCTTCGTCGACCGGATCAAGGCGCTCGAGGGGCACGATGGGGTGTTGTCCGTGTCGATCGCGCACGGCTTTCCCTGGGGCGATGTCGCGGGTCTCGGCACGCGGGTCCTGGTGATCACCGACGATCGCGCCGCCGACGGCGTCGCCCTGGCGCAGCGGCTCGGACGCGAACTGATCGGGCTGCGCGACCGGCTCAAGCCGCAGTATCCGGGCGTCGACGAAGCGCTCGACGACGCACTGGCGAGCGCAGGCGCTCCAGTCGTTCTCGCCGATTCGGCCGACAATCCCGGCGGCGGCGCGGCCGGCGATTCGACCTTCGTGCTGCGCCGGCTGATCGAGCGCGGCGTCGCGGATGCGGTGCTCGGGCCCTTGTGGGATCCGGTCGCGGTGTCGATATGTTTCGACGCCGGCGAGGGTGCCCGGCTGCCGCTGCGCATCGGCGGCAAGATCGGCCCGACCTCCGGCGCGCCGATCGACGCCGAGGTCGAGGTGCAGCGCCTTGCGAGGCGAGCGAGTCAGGCCGGGCTGAGCGGCACGAGGGCGCCGTTGGGCGACGTCGCACTGGTGCGCATCGGTGGCGTGCGCGTGGTCCTGAATAGCGAGCGCACCCAGGCCTTCGGCACGGACCTGTTCACCCAGTTCGGCGTCGATCTCGCCGTGACCAAACTGGTCGTCGTGAAGTCGTCGCAGCACTTCTACGCGCAGTTCGGCCCGATCGCCGCAAAAGTGATCTATGTGGAGACCCCGGGGTCGGTCACACAGCGGCTGACCGATCTTCCCTATCGCAAGGCCAGGCGCGACCTCTGGCCGCTTCGCCAGGGGTGATCGAGCGGGGCTTCAGCCCGCTTTGAGCCCCAGCGCCCAGATCACCACGGACACGGTGACCAGCGCCAGGAAAGTGCCGGCCAGTATCGCTGCGCTGATTTCCCGGGTGTCGACGCCATAGCGTTGCGCGATGATGAAGGAGTTGCTCGCCGAGGGAAGGCTGGCCACGAGAACGCCGATCGCCGCGGAAGCCGGGTCGGCGCGCACGACGACGAAGAGCAGCAGTGCGGCGAGCGCCGGGTGCGCGACCAGCTTGATCGACAGCAGCGCGCGCACGGTCCGCGAGAACTCGATGCGGCGGTCGCCGAGCGAGGCACCGATCGCGAACAGCGCGCAAGGCCCTGCGGCGCTGGAGAGGATG
>JAHEDO010000265.1 GCA_024641185.1 Burkholderiaceae bacterium
CCACCGTCTGCTCGGCCGCCTGATCGGCGTCGTCTTCCTGGTGCCGCTTCTCTGGTTCGCCCTGCGCCGCCGCATCGACGCTCGGCTCGGGTTGAGGCTCACCGGCATCTTCGCGCTCGGTGCCGCGCAAGGCGCGATGGGCTGGTACATGGTGAAGTCCGGCCTGGTGGACGACCCCCGCGTATCGCACTTCCGCCTGACGGCGCACCTGGGCCTGGCCTTCCTGATCTTGGCCGCGATGCTCTGGGTCGCGCTCGAGCAGCTGCGCCCGCGGGCGCCCGAGGGGCACGCGCCCTCGATGCCCGCGCCGGCGCGCGCCATGCGCCGGCTCGCCTGGTGGGTGACAGGCGTCAGCGCGTACATGGTGCTCACAGGCGGTCTGGTCGCCGGCATCCGCGCCGGCTACGCCTACAACACCTTTCCGCTGATGAACGGGCAGATCGTGCCCGCGGAGATCGCCATGCTCTCGCCATGGTGGAAGAACTTCTTCTACAACATGGCCACCGTGCAGTTCGACCACCGCCTGGGTGCCTGGATCCTCGCGGTCCTCGGCCCGCTGCTCTGGTTTCGGCTGCGCCGCGGCGCCGGCCAGGACGGCGCGCAGGGCAAACCGCCGCTGGCGGTCGCGGCCTCGCGCGCGAGCCTGCTGCTCGCGCTGCTCGCGCTGCAGATCGCGCTGGGAATCTCGACGCTGCTGACCGGCGTCGCCGTGCCGCTGGCGGTCGCGCACCAGGCGGTGGCGGTGCTGGTGTTCGCCGCCGCGCTGGCGGTGAATCACGCGCTGGCAACCCCGCGGGCGACACAGGCGGGCCTGCGCGCCCGCGGCGAACTCGCGGCGGGCGGGAGCACGATCGGATGAGGCCGCTGCGCGCGGCTCTGCAGTTCCTGTTCCTCAGGCTTGAAGCTGTCGGCAACAGGATCTTCGGCGAACGGCTGAACCCGCTCTACTACCTCGGCGCCAGCAGTTTCTGGATGTTCTGGCTGGTCACGGCCAGCGGCCTGTACGTCTACGCGTTCTACGAGACGGGTGTCGACAAGACCTACGCGTCGATGGACTCGATCACCCACGGCCAGTGGTACGCGGGCGGCGTCATGCGAAGCGTGCATCGCTACGCCTCGGACGCGATGGTGCTGACGATGCTGCTGCACCTGGTCAGGCACTTCGCCTTCGACCGTTACCGGGGCTTCCGCACCTTCTCCTGGGTGAGCGGCGTGGCGGCGCTGTGCCTGCTCTACGTCTCCGGCATCAACGGTTTCATGCTGCCCTGGGATCGCCTGGCGCAGTACGTGGTGCTGACGACCACCGAATGGATGGACGCGCTGCCGGTATTCAACGGAATCCTGACCCGCAACTTCATCAGCAACGAAGCGGTCAGCGACCGGCTGTTCTCGCTGCTGTCCTTCATGCACATCGGAATTCCGCTGGTACTGCTGCTCGCACTGTGGGTGCACACGCAGCGCGTGCCTCGCGCCTCGATGGTGCCGCCGCGTCCCCTCGCGATCGGACTGGCCGCAATGCTGGTCGTGCTCGCGCTGGCTCGCCCGGTCGTGAGCCAGGGCCCCGCCGACTTCTCCAGCGTGCCCGGAGAGCTGCAGTTCGACTGGTATTACCTGGCCATCTACCCGCTGGTCCATGCCTGGGATCCGATCGCGCTGTGGACAGCCTGCGGCGTCGCCCTGGCGGTCCTGGTCGCGCTGCCGTGGCTGCCGCCCGCGCGCACGCGGGGCGCCGCGGTCATGCGCATGACCGCGCACCCCGGCCGCCAGAGCGCACCGGTGCGCCGCGCAGAGACGCTGCTCGACGCGGGTCTGCGCGCCGGAATCGCGCTGCCCTACGAGTGCAGGAGCGGGGGCTGCGGACTGTGCAAGGCCACGATGATCGGCGGCGACGTCGAAATGAACGGATACCAGCCGAGCGCCCTCAGCGAGGACGAACGCCGTGCCGGTCGCGTGCTGCTGTGCTGCGCGCGCGCGCTCTCGGACGTCGAATTCGAGACCGAGGAGAACGCGGCCGCGCGCGGCGCGACCGTCGACTTCCACGACACGCGCGTCGAGCGCCTCGAGCCGCTCGCCCACGACGTGATGCTGGTCGCGTTGCGCCTGTCCGGGGGCCGCACGATCGCCTACGAGGCCGGCCAGTACATTCACGTCGTGCTCGACGACGGTGCGCGCCGCGCGTATTCGTTCACCGGGCCCTCGGGCACCACGTCACTCATCGAACTGCACGTGAGAAGAGTGCCGGGTGGACGGTTCACCGGCCTCGTGTTCGAGAGCCTGCGCGCGGGCGACAGGGTGCGCGTCGAGGGTCCGCTCGGATCGTTCGTCCTGCACGAACCGAGCGACAAGCCGCTGATCTTCGTGGCCGGCGCAACCGGTTTCGCGCCCGTGAAGAGCCTGCTGGAGCAGTCGTTCATCCTCGGCATCGAGCGCCCGCTCTACCTGTACTGGGGCGTTCGCAACCGGCGCGACTTCTACCTGATCGAGTTACCCGAACGATGGGCGCGCGAGCATGCCAACTTCCACTTTGTCCCGGTGCTCTCGGAGCCCGGGCCGCAGGACCGGTGGGAAGGCCGTACGGGCCTGGTGCACGAGGCGATCCTCGCCGACTTCCCCGACCTCTCGGGCTTCTCGGTCTACGCCTGCGGCTCGGTGAACATGGTCAACGCCGCACGCCCGGCCCTGCTCGCGCAGGGCCTCGAGGGCGACGCCTGCTTCTCGGACGCCTTCCTGCCCGCGGCGGGCGGCGCGCCGTAGGCGCCCGCCCTCGCTGCGTTCGTGCCCGCGCGTAGCGCGAAGAGAGGCTAGTCGGTGTTGTAGTTGGGCGGGTCGAGGTCGGTGGACCAGCCGGCCTCCGGCTCCGGCGTTCGCGCGAGCCACTCGTCGATCAGGCGCACGTGATCGGCCTCCTCTTCGCTCATCTCGATGGCGGCCCGGCGCATCTCGTCGTCGGAGGCCTCGATCGCCAGCTTCGCGTAGAAGCGCTTGGCGCGCTCCTCGTTCAGGCGGGCAATCTGCAACGCGTGGTGCGGCGTCATCAGATAGTGCAGATCGCCGTGATCGGCGGTCTCCGGCGCCTCCAGGCCCTCCCAGCGGTAGACGCTGTCCGCGGGCGGCGGAACCGTGTGCCAGCCCATCGACTCGCGGATCTGCTGCGCGTGCAGGTTCTCGATCCGGGCCATCTTGCGGAACAGCTCAGCCACCTCGCCGTTGTTGTGGACCTCCATCGCGTCGGCGAACTCCGCATAGCGCTCGGCCGCCTCCGCCTCCATCGCGTACGCGTGGATCATCAGCTCCCTGACGTTCGCACTGACTTGCGCCGGCTTGGCCGCGCCGCCCCCCTTGCGAGTCGCTCCCTTGGGCGAAGCCCCGGCTTTGGCCGGCGCTTTGGCCGGCGCATCGGCCTTTGCCGTGGTCGTCTTCGCCGCGGTGGCCGCGCGCTTGGCCGGTGTGGTGCTCTTGCCGGTATCCGCGACCTTCTTTCGACCGGTATTCGTGCTCATAAGACAAAGCCCTCCTCGAGATCGGCCGCCGTCATGCGGGCCTTGCCCATCGGCGGTGCGTATGGCGCGCGATCACCCTTGAACAGCACGCCGATGTTGAATCCGTCGTCGGTCAGCAGACGCCGGCTGGCGCGCACCGGATCGTCGGTGGCTTCCACCGGCGACGGTCGGACCACGGTCTTCCATTCGCGCTGCTCGGGCCGGAAGGTCACGCAGGGCGACAGGATCTCGACGAACGAGAAGCCGGGCGTGCGGATCGCCTGCGCGAGAATCTCCGCCGTGCCGTTGGGGTCGCCGGAGAACGCGCGCGCGACGAAGTTCGCGCCAGCCGCGAGCGCCACGACCAGCGGGTGGAACACGCGAAGTCCGGTACCGCCCGGCGACAGCTTCGAATTCCAGTCGGGCTCGGTGGTCGGCG
>JAHEDO010000266.1 GCA_024641185.1 Burkholderiaceae bacterium
GCGGTGTTTCGCAAGGTGCACGAGCGCCAGACGCAGGGCAAGCGCTTCACGATCGTGTGCGTCGCCGAGGGCGCGAAGCTGCCCGAAGGCGGGGAGGTGGTGCGCGAACTCGACGCCAAGCGGACCGACGCCAAGCGCCTGGGTGGCATCGGCGAGGTCGTCGCGCAGGCGATCGAGGCGGGCACCGGCCACGAGACGCGCGCGACGGTGCTCGGCCACCTGCAGCGCGGCGGGCCGCCGACGGCGGCGGACCGCGTGCTGGGAACGCGCTTCGGCACCGCCGCGGCGCACGCCGCGTGCAGCGGAAAGTCCGGGATCATGATTGCGCTGCGCGACTGCGGGATCACGCAGGTGCCGCTGTCCGAGGCGACCGGCCCGCTGCGCACGGTTCCCGCGGGCCACGACCTCGTCGTCGCGGCGCGCGCGGTGGGAACGAGCTTCGGGGACGAGTGATGCACCGGGCCGTGCTGCGCGACGCGCAACCCGGGGACTACGCGGCGATCACCGCGCTGCTGACCGGTGCCGGCCTGCCGGTGGACGATCTGTCGCCCGACGACGTCCGGTGGTTCGTCGTCGCGCAGGCCGACGCAGGCGAGGCGGCAGGCTGCACGATCGTGGGTGCCGGGGCGGTGCAGCCGATCGGCGAGAACGGCCTGCTGCGCTCGGTGGTCGTCGCGCCGGCGCTGCGATCCGGCGGTCTTGGTGCGCGGCTCGTCAGGGCGCTCGAGACAAGGGCTGGGGCGGCCGGTCTGGCCGCGCTGTATCTGCTCACCGGCGATGCGCAGGCGTTCTTCCGGACGCTCGGCTATCAGACGATCGATCGCGGGGAGGCGCCGGAGGCGATGCGCGCGAGTGCGCAATTCGCCTCGATCTGCCCGTCCAGCGCGACCTGCATGGTGCGGACGCTCGCGGACGCCGCGCGTTATCCTGAGAGGATTAGCGCTGACGTCGTCGAGGCGCAGCGAGACCTCGAGAAGGAAAAGAGATCGTGACAGCGAATCCCCAGGACACCCAGAACATGGCGCTCTTCTGCGACTTCGAGAACGTCGCGCTGGGCGTGAAGGACGCGAAGTTCAAGCAGTTCGACATCAGCAAGGTGCTCGAACGGCTGCTGCTCAAGGGCAGCATCGTCGTCAAGAAGGCCTATTGCGACTGGGAGCGCTATCGCGAGTTCAAGGCGGCGATGCACCAGGCCGCGTTCGAGCTGATCGAGATTCCTCACGTGCGGCAGTCTGGCAAAAACTCGGCGGATATCCGCATGGTCGTGGACGCGCTCGATCTCTGCTACACGAAGGCGCACGTCGACACCTTCGTGATCATCAGCGGTGACTCGGACTTTTCGCCACTGGTGAGCAAGCTGCGCGAGAACAACAAGACGGTCATCGGGGTCGGCGTGAAGAACTCGACCTCGGACCTGCTGATCGCCAACTGCGACGAGTTCATCTACTACGACGATCTGGTTCGCGACCAGATATTCACGCGACCGTCGCGAGGCCGGGGCAGAGGCGAGCCCGCGCGGCCTGCCGCGAAGGTCGATACGGGCGGCGCGGCGCCGGAGGGGCAGGCTGGCGGCGCGAACGGGCGCAAGGCATCGTCCAGGACGCGTGCCAAGCCGAGCCCGGCGACGGCCGGCCCGGCGCCTGCCGCACAGGCACCCGGCGCGGTGGCACCGGCAGCGGAGGTTCCAGCGGCCGGAGTCGCGACTGGCACGGCCGAGTCCGGCGACGACGCGCGCGATCGCACCGCCGAGGCGATCGACCTGGTGGTCGGCACGATCGAAGCGCTGGCCGCCGAGCGTGCCGCGGACGAGAAGATCTGGGGCTCGATGGTCAAGCAGACCCTCAAACGCCGCAGGCCGGGGTTCAACGAGACCTACTACGGCTTCCGGTCATTCAATCGCCTTCTCGAAGAGGCGCGGGATCGCGGACTGATTCAGCTCGAGCTCGACGACAAGTCCGGCGGCTACACGGTGCGCTGTCTCGACTGAAGCGGGCGCGGCGCGCGGGGCGACGAAGGTCGCCCGGTTCGCGGAGCCCGACCCGATGCGCGATAATCGCTTCTTCGATCGATGCAAACGCGCCCTCGGCGCACGACTCGGGGCACTCAACGATGTTCGCACCCCTTTCGCTGGCCCGAATCCCCTCTGAGGACGAGGCGCTGCGCCCGAAGATTCGTGCCTTCCTGGACGTCGAATGGCACGACATGCCCGCGGGCCAGCGTGCCCGTTCGTGGATGGGGTACGACGAGGCGTTCAGCCGACGGCTCGCGCAGGCGGGCTTCGTCGGAATGACCTTGCCCGTCGAGTACGGCGGCGGAGGGCGCAGCCCGTTCGCGCGCTTCGTCGTGGTCGAAGAACTGCTCGCGCGCGGCGCACCGCTGGCGGCGCACTGGATCGCGGACCGGCAAAGCGGCCCCCTGATCACCCGCTTCGGTACCGAGGAGCAGCGCCGCTTCTATCTGCCCAGGATCTGCCGCGCCGAGGCCTTTTTCTGCATCGGCATGAGCGAGCCGGACTCGGGCTCGGACCTCGCGAGCATCCGGACACGGGCGGAGCGCCACGGTGACGGCTGGCGGCTGCGCGGCCGAAAGATCTGGACGACCAACGCTCATCACGCGCACTACATGGTCGCGCTGGTCCGCACCTCCGGCACGCCCGAGCAACGGCAAAAGGGCCTGTCGCAGATGATCATCGATCTGTCGCTGCCCGGCGTATCGATCCGGCCGATTCACGACCTGACCGGCGACTCGCACTTCAACGAGGTCACCTTCGACGATGTCGAGCTTGCGGATTCGGCGCTGATCGGGACCGAGGGCGAGGGCTGGTCGCAGGTCAACGCCGAACTCGCGTTCGAGCGCAGCGGGCCGGAGCGGTTGCTCTCGAGCATCGTGCTGCTCGACGAACTGGTCGCCTGGCTGCGAGGTCGTGACAAGGTCGACGCCGTCGCCAGCGCCGAACTCGGCGCGATCCACGCGCGGCACGTCGTGCTTCGCGCGATGTCGGTGTCGGTGACCGCGATGGCCGCCCGTGGCGAGAATCCGCTGCTGGCCGCGGCGGTGGTCAAGGACCTCGGCACGCGGGTCGAGCAGGAGATCGCGCAGGTCGTCGGGCGCATCGCGTATGCCGATCCGTACGAATTGCCGCCTCTCGCGCTCCTGGACGCACTGGGCTACACGACGCAGATGGCACCGACTTTTTCGCTGCGAGGCGGCACGCGCGAGATCCTCCGCGGCATGATCGCTCGCGGGATGGGGCTGCGATGAGCGCACCGAATGGGACCGACACGACGATGTCCTCACAGGTCGACCTGGAGACCGCGGCGCTGCTCACCGCCTCGGTCGAGCGGATTCTCGAGGACCTTTGCACACCTTCTCTGCTGCGGGAGGCCGAGGGCGCCGGTGGCGCGTCCGCGACCACCGTTGTCTGGCGCGCCCTCGAGGACGCCGGGTTGACAGACGCGCTTCGCGCGGACGGCGATCCGTCGGAGGGCCTTGGATGGGGCGAGGTGCGCGCGATGATCGAAGCCTGCGGGCACTGGGGCCTTCCGGCGCCGCTGCCGGAGTCGCTGGCGGCGCAGGCGCTCGCGCGGCTGGCGGGCGCGCAGCTGCCGCCGGGTCCCTGTCTGCTCGCGGTGGCGCGGGTCGTCGACGGGCGCGTGATCGCGGAAACCGTGGCCTTGCCGCAGTCGGCGAAGGTCGTCGCGTGCTCGTTGCCGGTGCAGGGCACGCAGCGCGAGGAACTCTGGCTTTTCGAGACGGCGCGCGCCGACCGGACACCGGTCACGTCCGTCGCGGTCGAAAACGCCCGGATGACCTGGTCGACGGCCGACGGCCTTTCGCTCGGGCGCTTGCCGGACGGGGCGAGCGCTCTGTCGGCGGGCGCCGCGGTGCGCAGCGCGCAGATCGCGGGAGCCTGCC
>JAHEDO010000267.1 GCA_024641185.1 Burkholderiaceae bacterium
CGAGAACGCCGATCGCCGCGGAAGCCGGATCGGCGCGCACGATGACGAAGAGCAGCAGTGCGGCGAGCGCCGGATGCGCGACCAGCTTGATCGACAGCAGCGCGCGCACGGTCCGCGAGAACTCGATGCGGCGGTCGCCGAGCGAGGCACCGATCGCGAACAGCGCGCAAGGCCCTGCGGCGCTGGAGAGGATGCGGATGAAGTTGTCCATCACCTCGGGCATCGGCGGGGCGGCCAGGGTCCAGGCGAGCCCGAATGCGATCGACAGCACCAGCGGGCTCTTGATCAGTCCGCCGAGCGCGGTCATCAGCATCGGTCCGGCGGGTGCCGCGTCGGTCGCCCGAGCATGTCGCCGCTCGAGTTCCAGGAGCGCGATCGACAGTGTGATGACGATGAAGATATCGCAGATGATCGCCAGGACCACCGTCGGCGCGTACTGTCGGCCGAGTTCGAGCACCAGCGGCACGCCCAGATAACCGATGTTGCCGTGCGCGCCGGTCAGGCCGAGTGCGACCGCCTCGGAGCGCGCGCGGGCTGCAGCGCCGGCGCCGCGCGGCACCCTCGCGGGCATCGCCGCGGCGCGCGTGAAGAAGAACACCGCGAGTCCCGCCAGCACATAGCCCAGAGCGAACCGCCCGTCGGTGAAGCTGTCCAGCGGCTGGGTGGCCACCACGCGAAACAGCATCGCCGGCAGCGCGAAGAAGAACACGAACGCGTTGATGCCGTCCACCGCCCGCTCGGGCAGCAGGCGCCAGCGCTGACCGAAGAAGCCGCAGAAGACCAGTGCGAAGACTGGGAAGGTGACTTCGAGTACGCGAAGCATCGGGTCGTGGGGGGTGGCGATCGTCCGCAAGCAGGCGATGCCTGGAAGGCGGGCAGGATTTTCGACGGCCGGCGGCTCGTTCGATCGGCCAGTCTAATAGAATTAGACCGTTTGCCCGATTGTGCGTTATGGACCCTGGAAGTTGGCGCCCGGTGTGCGCCCGAATTGCGAGCATTCTTGGAAACGCAGCCGATGAATACCCTCTCCCCGGCCCGCCGACGGCCGATCCGCGCAGCGCGCGTCATCGCGACGCTGTTGACCGCCGTCGCCGCGTTTGCCGCGGTTGGCGCGTCGGCCCAGGTCGCGGTCGTTCTCAACTCGCGCGACGCGTCGGTGTCGCTGATCGACCAGAAGACCTTCGCGGAGGTGGGCCGCATCGACGTCGGCAAGGAGCCTCATCACCTTTACCCGGGGCCCGATGGAAAGTCGCTGATCGTGGCCAACGCGCTGAGCAACGACCTGATCTTTCTGGATCCCATCGACGGCAAGGTGCAGCGGCGCATCAGAGATGTGGACGATCCCTACCAGATCGGCTTCTCGCCCGACCAGCGGTGGTTCGTCGCGGTGGGCCTGCGGCTCGATCGCGTCGACATCTACCGCTACGACGGCAAGGACCTTTCGCTGGCGCGCCGGATCCCGCTGGCAAAGGCGCCGAGCCATGTCTGGTTTTCGGCCGACAGCGGTTATGCCTTCGTCACGCTGCAGGAGAGCGACGAGATCGCAGCGATCGATCTCTCTCGTCAGCAGGTGGCATGGAAGATGAAGGTCGGCAGGCAGCCGGCGGGCATCATCGCGACCCCCGACGACCGACTGCTGCTGGTCGGCATCATGGGCGAGGACTATGTCGAAGCGATCGACTGGCGCAACCGGAAGACCGTCGCGCGCATTCGGACCGGGAAGGGTGCGCACAATTTCCGCGGGCTTGGCGACAAGCGGCACCTGTTCGTGTCGAATCGCGTCGAGAACACCGTCTCCAAGCTCGACATGACGACGCTGACAGTGGTGGACTCCTTCGCGGTGCCCGGCGGGCCGGACTGCATGGAGGTGACCGCCGACGGGCGTCAGTTGTGGGTGACGTCGCGCTTCATCAAGCAGGTCTCGGTGATCGACCTGGAGCAGCGCAAGCTGGTGCGCGCGATCCCGGTGGGCCGGTCCCCGCATGGAATCTATTTCCACAACCGCGCGCCGGTCCTTTGACGTGGTTCGGGGCCCGGCCCGGCGGTCCGCAGGTTTCGCGCGTCCCCGGATGACGTCCGCGCGGGCATGGGCCGCTGCGTTGTCTGCGGCGCTGGTGCTGCCGTCGGCAGTCGCGGCGGACTCCGCAGCCCCGGCCTGTCGAGGCACCGTGTACCTGACGCTGGACACCGGAAACATGGACGAGGCCGAGCGTATCGCCGGCATTCTCAGGCGCCAGGACGTGCGCGCGACCTTCTTCCTGGCCAACGAGAAGACACGCCGGGGCGACTACGCGCTCGACGACTCCTGGGCCGGCTACTGGCGCGAGCGCGCGGCCGAAGGGCACGCGTTCGGCAGCCACACCTTCGACCATGTGTACTTCCGGGGCGAGGCGAAGGGCGCGGACGGCCGCCTGCTGGCACTGGCGCGCCCGCAGTTCGGCCGCGACGCCGGACGCACGCTGCGCTGGGACGCGAAAGCGTTGTGTCGCGAGATCGACCGGGTCGGAGATCGCTTTCACCGGGTGACCGGCGGTGATCTCGATCCGATCTGGCGGGCCCCGGGCGGCCGGGCGCCGACCAGCGTGATCGAGAACGCCCGCGACTGCGGCTACGCGCACGTGCACTGGGCCGACGCCGGGTTTCTGGGCGACGAACTGCCGTCGGACCGGTATCCGAACGCGAAGCTTCTCGAGCGGGCGCTGCGCGACGTCCGTGACGGCGACATCCTGATGGCGCACCTGGGGATCTGGTCCCGCAAGGATCCCTACGCGCCGACGCTCGAACCGCTGATCGCCGGCTTGAAGGCCCGCGGGCTGTGCTTCGCGACCATCCGCGAGCATCCGCGCTATCGCGGCCTTGCGCGGGATCGCGCCGCGTCGCCGGCCGTCGGGCGACCCGGTAAGGCCGCTGCCAGATGATCTCCGCGCCGTTTGCCTGGCTTGGCAATGCGCTCGCGGCCGCGCAGGGCTGGCTGTTCGAGCATGGCGTGCAGCCATTCGTGTTCGCCTTCGGCCTGATGCGTCTGGAAGAGCAGGCCTTCGACGCGACAGAATGGCTGCTGATCGGCGTGGTCGAGGTCGCGGTGCTCGCCCTGCTCATGTCGCCGCTCGAGCGCCGATGGCCGGTCGAGCCGGTGGTGGACCGGGCCGCGGTGCGCGTCGATGTGCTCTACACGCTGCTGCACCGGCTGGGCGGTTTCGCGTTGATCGCGTTCGCGCTGCTGACGCCGTTGTTCGACCGGCTGGAGTCGCTGCTTCGGCTGTACGGCTTCTCTCACCTGGACATCGACCGGATCTGGCCCGGCATTACCGACCTGCCGCTGGCGAGCTTCCTGGTCTACCTCGTCGCGCTCGACCTGCTCGACTACTGGATCCACCGGGGCCAGCATCGACTCGCCTGGTGGTGGGCCCTGCACGCGGTGCATCACAGCCAGCGTCAGATGACCTTCTGGTCCGACAACCGAAACCACCTGATCGACGACCTGCTGCGCGACGCGCTGATCGCGGCCGTCGCGCTGCTGATTGGCGTGGCGCCCGAGCAGTTCGTGCTGCTGACGGTCGCTTCGCGCGCGTTGCAGAGCGTGCAGCACGCGAATCTGCGCTGGCGATGGGGCGGAATCGCGGAGCGGCTGGTCGTCAGCCCGAGCTTCCACCGGCGGCATCACGCGATCGGCTACGGCCATGAAGGACCGGCGCGCGGGTGCAACTTCGCGGTGCTGTTCCCGGTCTGGGACATCGTGTTCCGGACCGCCGACTGGCGTCCCGGATTCGTGGCCACCGGCATTCGCGATCAGCTCGATGGCCGCGATTACGGCCGCGGTTTCTGGGCGCAGCAGTGGCTCGCGCTCGGCCGCATCTGGCGCGTGCTGCGGCGCGCGGGGTGACCAGCCGATGGACCGCGCAGTCAC
>JAHEDO010000268.1 GCA_024641185.1 Burkholderiaceae bacterium
GCACTGCTCGAGCACCGGCTCGGCGACAAGGTGCTGCGGCCCTGGTTCCTCGGTCGACGCCGGATCCACGTCCATTCGCCCGCGCGAAACTATTACCTGGCCCGCAATACGCTGGCGCTGGTGCGCGGCGACCTGTTCACCGCCGGCTGGCGGCTCGGTTACCTGATCTGGCTGGCCAAGTACGTCGCGTTCAATGCGCTGTTCGTCGCGCCGCGGGCCGTTCGCTCGAGGATGTTCGTCCGCGCGCTGGGCGATGCGCTCGCGGGGAGGTCGGGCGCGCTGCCGCGGTAACCGACGCGAAAACCGCGCCGCCACTCGCCGGCCGCCGAGCACTCGGGTTCGCGTCTCGCGCGGCGCGAGGCACTCGCGGGAACACCGGCAGTTCAGCGTCATCGACGTCCCCCCGATATAATGCTTCGATGCAGGTCGAGACGACGACGGACGCTGCGGGTCGGCCATGCACCGTCTCGGTGGTCAGCCACGGGCAAGGCAAGCTGGTCGAGCGCCTGCTGGCCGATCTGGCGACGATGTCCGCGCCGTCGATCGAAGAGGTCCTCGTCACCCGCAATCTCCCGAACGACCCTGTCCGGCTGCCGAAAGATCCGCCGTTCGCCGTGCGATTCATCGACAACCCGGCGCCGCGGGGCTTCGCAGCCAATCACAACGCTGCGTTCGCCGTCTGCGCCAGCCCCTGGTTCGCTGTGCTCAATCCCGACCTTAGGCTGCGCGAAGACCCGTTCGGGCCGCTGCTGGCTGCAGCGCAGCCGAATGCCGCCCTGCTGTGCCCGCTGGTGCTGGAGTCCGACGGACGCGAGGCCGACGCGGCGCGCGAGCTGCCCACGCCGCACCGGCTGACACGGCGGGTCCTCGAGCGGATGGGTATTCGGCCGGCTTCGAGCCTCGAGACCGGATCGACGCCGGAATGGTTCGCAGGCATGTTCATGCTGCTGCGAAGCCACGCGCTGAGTTCGCTTGGCGGATTCGACGAACGCTATTTCATGTACTGCGAGGACGTCGACCTGTGCGCGCGACTGCGCCTGGCCGACTGGCAGCTGCAGCAGGTCCGCGGCGTCAGTGTCGTGCACGACGCCCAGCGCGCGAGCAGACGCTCCCTGCGGCATCTGCTCTGGCACCTCGCGAGCCTCGCGCGGCTATGGGTTTCCCCGGCGTACTCGCGCTATCGCGCACTGCTCGGCGCGGAACGCCGGGCCGCCGCGGCTCATCGCATGGCACGGAGCTGACAGCGATGGTCTCCTTCGGCGTCGCCCTGCTCGTGTCCCTGTTGGTGTCGCTGGCGATCCTGCGGCTCGCCTACCTCGTCAAGGGCCTGGGCATGGACGCGGACGTCCATGAGCGACGTCGCCTGCACTCGCAGCCGGTGCCGCGGATCGGCGGGCTCGCCGTGTTCGCTGCCGCCCTGATCGGCGGCGTACTGATCTGGCTCAGGAGCCCGGTCACCGGCGGGCTGATCCTGACCCTGCTGGTGTGCGCGCTGCCGAGCTTCGCCGGAGGATTTTTCGAGGACCTGACCGCCGGCGTTCGACCGCGACTGCGCATTCTGCTGATGCTGGTGTCCACGCTGCTGGCGCTGATGCTGCTCGACCTTCGGGTCCCGCGCGTCGATCTCCCGGTGATCGACGCAATGCTGCAGATCGGGTGGATCGCCTTTGCGCTCACCGCACTCGCTCTGCTGACGATCACCAACGGAATCAATCTGATCGACGGACTGAATGGTCTGGCAGGCATGGTCTGTCTGTCCATGTTCGGCGGCCTCGCGATGGTCGGCTATCACGTGGGCGACGCGTTCATCGTGTCAACCAGCCTGTTGATGGCCGGCTCGATCGCCGGGTTCCAGTTCTGGAACTATCCGCGCGGCCATCTCTTCCTGGGTGACGGGGGTGCGTACTTCCTCGGCTTCATGCTCGGGGCGCTGTCGATCCTGCTGGTCGCGCGCAATCCGTCAGTGTCAGCCTGGTTCCCACCGTTGCTGCTCGCATACCCGCTGCTCGAGGTAGCCTTCTCGATGTGGCGGCGCCGGTTCCTGCGCGGGCAGTCATCGGGGATGCCGGATGCGGCCCACCTGCATCACTTGATCTATCGTCGTGTCGTGCGCTGGGCGGTGGGCTCGGAGCTGCCGAGATCGAAGCAGCAGCGCAATGCCTTCGCCTCGCCCTATCTTTGGGTGCTTTCCTCGCTGGCAGTGGTGCCTGCGGTCATCTTCCATGCAGAGGGTATGGCCCTTTGCGGATTCCTGGTGCTGTTCGTGGTGTCGTATGTCTGGCTGTACATCCGGATTGCGCGGATGAGGGTGCCACGCTGGCTGATCATCCGGCGCGCGCACCGCTCGACGCGGATCGTCGTGCGTCCCCCGGCCGAGCTCCATCGCGCCGATCCCGTCGACAGGGTCCAGCTCAAGCCAGCCGACGGCACGGCAGGGGCCGACCCCGGCCACCCGTGACCGCAGGCTTTCCCGCCGGCGCGGCGCCGGTCGCGATCGGGGATGTCCAGGGCTGTTTCGGCGGCCTGCGTGCTCTCGTCGAATCGATCGACGCGCGCGGCGAGCATCTCGCTCCGCTCTGGTTCGTCGGCGACCTGGTCAACCGCGGTCCGCAATCGCTCGCCACGCTGCGCTGGGCGATCGCCAACGAGCACAGGCTTACCGCGGTGCTCGGCAATCACGATCTTCACCTGCTCGCCGCCGCCGCGGGCATCCGGCCCCTGCACCGCAGCGACACGCTCGACGAGATTCTGGCCGCGCCGGATGCCGCCGACCTGATCGACTGGGTGCGGCGACGTCCGCTGGCCCACCTCGAGGGCGGCCACCTGCTGGTCCACGCCGGCGTGCTGCCGCCGTGGAGCGCGCAACGCGCGGTCGAACTCGCGTCGGAGGTGGAACTGGTCCTGCGGGGCCCGCGCTGGATCGACTTCCTGCGCGTGATGTACGGCAACGCGCCGGCGCGCTGGAGCGACTCGCTCGTGGGCGCGGACCGGCTTCGCGTCATCGTCAATGCGCTCACGCGGCTGCGCTTCTGCACGCCGGACGGCACGATGGAGTTCAACGCCAAACAGGGTGCCGACGCACCGCCGCCGGGCCATCTGCCCTGGTTCGACGCACCCTCACGCGCGAGCGTCGACGCTACGGTGGTGTTCGGGCACTGGTCGGCGCTCGGGCTGCTGATGCGGCCGAACCTGATCGCGCTGGACACCGGGTGCGTGTGGGGCGGGGCGCTGACCGCGGTTCACCTGGCCGACCGGTCGGTCACGACGGTGCGCTGCCCGCGATCGCCCGCGGCCGGCTGAACCCCGCTGATGAGCACGAACATCAACCCCAGGCTCGCGGCGACCGTGCTGAAGTACGTGTAACGGAAGTCACAGGACAGCGCGACCGGGAAATACGACGCAAGGTACAGCAGTCCCGCCCACTGCAGCCCCCCGATCGGCGTAAGGCAAAGCCTGCGGCGCCGCAAGTACACAAGCACGAGCGACGACACCACGCCCCAAGCGAGCGGCGAGAAGTAAGGCGAGCCGACGAAGACCATTGCGTAGCCGTACAGCAATGCGGCGTTGCGCGACGCAGGCGCGTCTATGCCGGCCTTGGTCGCGAGCGGTTCGCTGGCGTAGCCGACGTGCACCGGAAGACAGCGCTGCTGCCCGCGCAGCCCGAGCAGCCACGCGTAGACCTCGCCGCGGTGAGCGAGGTAGGTCCCCGGGTGAGCGGCGACCATATCGAACCACTGGAGCAGCACATCGGTGACCCCGAGGCTTCCAAGGCCGCGAATCGGTGGAAGGTTCAGCGTGTCGATACGTTCCGCGCTGAAGGTGTGTCGCGCAGCCGCCTCGAACGTGCCCGTGTCGACGCCCATGCGAGCGAACCGGTCGAGTCGTGCCTG
>JAHEDO010000269.1 GCA_024641185.1 Burkholderiaceae bacterium
ACGCGGGCGAGATGCAGTGTCGGGGGCTGGGCGCCGCGATCTACGCATACGATGACGCGGGCAAGCCGAAGCTCGACGCGGTGGGCGAGCTGGTGTGCGCGAAGTCGATGCCTTCGATGCCGCTGTACTTCTGGGGAGACGATGGCGGCAAGCGCTACTTCGACAGCTATTTCGACACTTTCCCCGGCCCGCCCAACGTCTGGCGCCACGGCGACTGGCTCAAGCTGATCCCGCGTCCCGAATCGGTGACCGGCGTGATCTACGGACGCTCGGACTCGACGATCAACCGCTACGGCATCCGGATGGGGACCAGCGAGCTCTATCGCGTCGTCGAAGAGTTTCCCGAGGTCGCGGACTCGCTGGTGGTCGACCTCGAATACCTCGGGCGCGATTCGTACCTGGCGCTGTTCGTCGTGCTGCGCGAGCCCGGAAGCGGCGTGGCAGGGGTCGGCTCGAAGGGCGTCGCGCTCGACGCGCAGGTGGCCGGCCGCGCGGCCGCGGCCAATGCCGTCGCGGGCGCGAACGCGCCGGGCGCCGGGGCCGCCGACACCGGAGTCGCGCCGGCACTGAAGAAGGTGCTGCTCGACGCGATCCGCACCAAGCTGTCGTCGCGCCACGTGCCCAACGACGTGTTCGCGATTCCCGAGGTGCCGCGCACGATCACCGGCAAGAAGATGGAAGTGCCGGTCAAGAAGATCCTGCTCGGCCAGCCGGTCGAGAAGTCGGTGAACGTCGACTCGATGGCCAATCCGCAGAGCATCGACTGGTTCGTCGGTTTCGCGCGCGGGCGCGGCGGGTAGGGGGCGAGGCGGCGAAGTCCTGCGCGCAACTCACGCCCTGGGATCCGGTGTCCATCGCAACACCATCGCAGTCAGATCATCCGAAGGGTCCGCGCCGGATTCGAATTCATGCACAACTGCGCAGAGCCCCTCCAGAACATCTTGCGCGGTAGCACCCTGGCCGCATTCGCCCAGTGAAGCATTGAGCCGGGCGCGGCCGTACATTTCCTGCTTGGCATTGAACGCCTCGGTGACGCCGTCGGTGAACAGGCACAGGAACTCCCCGGGTGCAAGTCGCGTCCGGTACGTCTGATAATCGTATTCGTCGACGACGCAGATCGGCGGGCTGCTGCCCCCTTCCAGTTCCGTCGGCTGCGAACCCGGGGTAAACCGGAGCGGCATGTCGTGCCCGGCATTGCAGTGGCTGAGTTCACCGGTACGCAGATCGAACACGCCGATGATCGCCGTGACGAAGAACATCTCCGTGTTGTCGCGGGAGATCTCCAGGTTCGCCTGACGCATCAGATAGCCGGGGTCCAGCTGTGTCAGCGCGAAGCTGGAGAAACGCAGCGCCAGGCTTTTGCAGAGGGTCTTGCTGATCACCATGAACAGCGACGCGGGGATGCCCTTGCCGCAGACGTCGCCGATCGAAAAGTACGCGCGATGCTCGTCCAGCATGAAGAAGAACATCACGATGAAGATCGAAATCGGGGAGGCGACGTCCAGGAGCAGGCTCGCCTTGGCATACGCCGCCAAGCCGCCGAGCCACAGCGCGACCACGATGGCCAACCCCAAGGTCGCCCACCAGCGGCCGCCCATGTTCCTCGATCCCGACAGAATCGAACGCATTGTCATTTTTATGCCCGATCGTGCGCTCCGGTGCCGACTCCCCGGCTCTTGCCGGGTTCCTCGTCGCACTGCGCGGACGCCAGTATTGCTATGGATTCGTGGACGCACACAAGGGTTCGGCGGAATCAATCCGACCGGCAGGGGTACCGGCGCGTCGCCCGAGGTCAGAGGATCCGTCGTCCGTGCGCAGCAGAAGATCGGCGCCAAATCGCGCCCGGCGGCGCCAGTGATCCGCGTCGCCGGGCGGCCCTTCGCGACCGACATCACAGCCACGCCGGAAGTCGCCGTTCCCGCGGTTGCCTGATAATGCGGATCCCGCGCCGCGCGGGCCTCGGGGCGGGGGCGCCCGGTCGGAGGCCGCGGTGCCGACCATTCCCGCGAGGTACCCGCGCACATGTATCCGACCCTGAGTTTCGACGGCGCGCGCATCGAGGCGGGCGCCCTTGCCGAGCGCGCCGAACGCGCTGCGGCGGGCTTCGCCGCGATGGGCATCCGCGAAGGCGACGTGATCGCCGCGATGCTGCGCAACGAACCGGCGTTTCTCGAGGTGATGTACGCGGCGCGTGCACTGGGCGCCTACCTTTGCCCGATCAACTGGCACTTCAAGGCCGACGAGGCCGGCTACGTCCTGCGCGACAGCGGCGCGAAAGTTTTCGTCGTCCACGTCGACCTGCTTGCGCAGATGCGCGAAGGCATCCCGCAGGGGATGCCGTGCATCGCCGCGGAGCCGCTGCCGGCGACGCGGCGCGCGTTCCGGCTCGACACGCAGGCGGTGCCGGACGGTTGGCTGAACTGGGCGAGCTGGCGCGACGCGAACCCGCGCCATGTCGGCCCGCCGATGCGCCCGCGCGGCATCGTGGCGTACACGTCCGGCACCACCGGGCGACCCAAGGGCGTGCGCCGGATCCCGCCGCCGCCCGAGTCCGCGGCGCGAATGGCCGAGGACGCCGCGCGCATCGCCCGTATCGTCTTCGGACTCGACGCGGACTCGCGGGCGCTGCTGGCCGCGCCGCTGTACCACAGCGCGCCGGCGTCCTACCTGTCGAATGTCTCGCAGGCGGGCTGCACGCTCTACCTCGAACCGCGCTTCGACGCCGAACGCACGCTCGCGCTGATCGAACGCGAACGCATCACGCACGCCTACCTGGTGCCGACGATGTACCAGCGGATGCTCAGGCTGCCCGCCGAGGTGCGCGCCAGGCACGACGTTTCGTCGATGCGCTTCGTCTGCTCGACCGGTTCGCCCTGTCCCCCCGAGGTCAAACGCGCGATGATCGACTGGTGGGGGCCGGTGATCAACGAGTGCTACGCGTCTAGCGAGACCGGCTACATCACCTTCATCGACGCTGCCGACTGGCTCGCGCACCCGGGCTCCGCCGGCCGCGCGGTGGGCGAAGCCCGGATCCGCATCCTCGACGACGACGGCCGCGAGTTGCCCGCGGGCGAAGTCGGCACCATCCACGTGCTCCAGCCGGCGTACCCCGACTTCACCTACATCGGCAACGACGAGGCGCGTCGCGGCATGGAGCGAGCCGGCCTGGTGTCGGTCGGCGACATGGGCTGGCTCGACGCCGACGGTTACCTGTACATCTCGGACCGCAAGTCCGACATGGTGATCTCGGGCGGCGTGAACATCTATCCGGCCGAGATCGAGGCGGTCCTGCACGAGATGCCAGGCATCGGCGATTGCGCGGTCTTCGGGATTCCGGACGAGGAATTCGGCGAAGCGCTGGCCGCGGCGGTCACGGTGCGCGACGGCTTCGCGCTCGTGCCCGATGACGTCCGGCGGTTCCTGTCCGAGCGCATCGCGGGCTACAAGGTGCCGCGTGTCGTGACGTTCCACGACGCGCTGCCGCGCGAGGATACCGGCAAGATCTTCAAGCGCCGGCTGCGCGAGCCGTACTGGGCGGATGTGGCGCGCAGGATCTGACGCCGCATCGCCCGCGAGTCGCCGGCAGCGCCCCCTCGACGGATTCAGTCGTTCAGGTGACAGGCCGCCTGCCGCCCCGGCGCGATCTCGCGCAGCAGTGGGGCTTCTTCGCGGCAGCGCGCGCTCGCGTGCGGGCAGCGCGGGTGGAAGTGGCAGCCCGCGGGCGGGTGGATCGGGTTCGGGACGTCGCCCTGCAGCAAGATCCGCTGACGCCTGACCGTCGGGTCCGGGATCGGCACCGCCGACAGCAGTGCTTCGGTGTACGGGTGGCGCGGCGACGTGTACAGGTCACGCGCCGGCGCGATCTCGACGATGC
>JAHEDO010000055.1 GCA_024641185.1 Burkholderiaceae bacterium
CTGGCTGAATTCGGTTTCGTCCGGAAAGCGATGCAGCATCGTCGTCATCCACCACGAGAACCGCACCGCCTTCCATACGCGCCGCAGGCATTTTTCCGAGTACGTGTCGATCTCGACCGTGCGTTTGCTCCGGTAGAAGTCGATCAGCGCTCGCGACAGGTATCGCACGTCGCTAGCGGCCAGGTTCAGACCCTTGGCCCCGGTGGGCGGCACGATGTGAGCGGCATCGCCAGCGAGCAGCAGGCGTCCGAAACGCATCGGCTCGGCCACGAAACTTCGCAGCGGTGCGATGCTCTTCTCGATCGACGGCCCGGTCACCATGGCTTCGGCGGCCCGCGCATCGAGCCGGCGCCGCAATTCGTCCCAGAAGCGCCGGTCGGACCAGTTCTCCACCTTCTCGTCCAGCGGACACTGAATGTAGTAGCGGCTGCGGGTCGGCGAGCGCATGCTGCAAAGGGCGAAACCACGCTCGTGGTTCGCATAGATCAGTTCGTTCGACACCGGGGGCGTGTCCGACAGGACGCCGAGCCAGCCGAACGGGTAGATGCGCTCGAACGACTTCACCGCGGTAGCGGGAACGCTCGCGCGGCAGACCCCGTGGTAGCCGTCGCAACCGGCAATGAAGTCGCAGTCGATCTCGTGCGCGACGCCATCCTTGCGATAGCGCACTGTCGGCCTGGTTCCGTCGAAGTCGTGGATGCTGACGTCGAGCGCCTCATAGACGATCTTCCCACCGCTGCGGTCCCTGGCGTCCATCAGATCGCGGGTGACCTCGGTCTGCCCGTAGACGGTGACCGACTTGCCCCCGGTCAGGCCCTGGAGGTCGATGCGGTGCCTGACCCCGCTCCAGCAGAGCTCGATCCCGCCGTGCACCAGGCCCTCGGTGTGCAGACGCTCCCCGACGCCGGCCTCATCGAGCAGGTCGACCGCGACCTGCTCCAGCACGCCCGCGCGGATGCGACCCAGGACGTAGTCCCTCGTTCGCTGCTCCAGGATGATCGCGTCGATGCCGGCGCGCTCGAGCAGTCTGCCGAGCAGCAGACCCGCCGGACCCGCGCCGATGATCGCCACTTGAACTTTCATGCATCAGACCTCTCGTGGAGTCTTGTGTGAACCGGGTTGCCCTGGTCTGGCCGTCGGCACGCACGACGGCAACGACCGGGTCGGACACCCGGCAATTATGAAGCGTGACCCTGAATTTGCCGCGTGACCCTGAAGCGTGACCTGGTGCGAGCCGACAACGCGACGCCCGTTTCCGCGCGCAGCGCCGCCCGGTCGTGACGCCGGTCTCGGCAGTGCCTACACGCAGCTCACCGACGCCTGATGCCTGCGTTCCCCTCGACCGCCGTGCCCTCGCTTGCCGCCGGTGACGCTGGCGCCTCAGGCCCAATCGCTTCTGACGCCGCCGGAGGCGCTTCTGCTGGAGCATCGTCGGGCGCGACATCGGCGCTGGCTTCTGGAACCCCGGGCCCCGCGGACTCGACCGTCGCATCCAGCGGCAGATCCTCCTGACCAGGATCGGGGTCCTGAGGAACCCCTCCGAGCGGTTTGCGTGTGCCTCGCTGTCGCGCCAGCGCCAACTGCACCCTCAGCGCGTTGGTCTCGCCTACCGCGCGCGCCACGTCCCGGCGCGACACGGAGAGTTCGGAGCGAAGCTCGCGCATCTCCTCCGCCTGGTCGCGAAGCATCTCGGTCATCGACGCGAGCCGCCCCTGGATCGTCGCCAGCTGGCGCCCCAGATCCACCGCCTGAGCCCGGGCCTCCGACACCTCCGACCCCATCGCGATCAGCCGAATGTCGAGCAGTCGCGCGTCCTCCTCGGCCTGATCCGCCCTCGCCTCGGCCGCGCGAGCCTGCTGTGCGGCTTCTGCGGCCTGGAGCTCGAACGTGCGAGCGGCCTCGGTCTGTGCCCGGCCCCAGAGTTCAAGAACGAGCTCGCCGGCGCTCTCGCGCAGCGACTCCGGCAGTTCGGGATGCTCGATGCGGACCCGGCTTCGCTCACGCAGATCACTCCAGAAGCGCGCAAGCACCTGCGCCGGGGTCGCCATGCTGCCCTTGCGGACGTGCTGATAGAGCATGTTCGCGGTCGGTGTGATGCCATAGCGAAAGAAGAGCAGCCCGCACACCTCCCGATAGAGCTCGCGGGTATCGCGATGCCGCTCCCTGAGGGCTTCGATCTCGGCGGCGATCTGAGTCTCAGACGATGGCTTGCCTGTGGTCGACGACTCGGGTGTCTTCATTGGCTTGATGTATTAAGATATTTCACGTAATACGTAGCATTATTTACTATTTTGTCTGATATGACCACAGCAATCAGTGAGGACACCGGCCGGTACGCTCGGTGACGACCCGCCTCGAGCTCGACCGTCACCCCACGCCGACCACTCTGGTCGGCCACGGAAGCGCTGGAACGCTCAGCCCTTCTCGAGGACGAAGTCGGAGGCGCGCTCGGCGATCATGATCGCCGGTGCGTTGGTGTTGCCGCTCACCAGTTGCGGCATGATCGAGGCGTCGACGACTCGCAGACCCTGCAGCCCGCGCACCCTCAGCCGTGGATCGACCACGGCCTGCGGGTCGCTGCCCATTCTGCAGGTGCCTACCGGGTGGTAGACCGTGTCGGTGCGTTCGCGCAGGATCTTGCGAATCGCATCGTCCGAATCGATGCCCGCGGTCCAGAGCTCCCGTTTGCGGTAGGGGGCGAGGCCTGGCGCCTCCAGGATTTCGCGCGTCATGCGAAAACCGCGCACCAGGCGCTCGACGTCGTCCGCATCCGACAGGAACGCGGGGTCGATCAGCGGCGCTGCCAGCGGATCCGCGCTCGCCAACCGCAGCATGCCGCGGCTGCGCGGGCGCAGAAGACAGACATGGCACGAGAGCCCAAGGGAAAACTGCAGTTTGCGGGCGTGGTCGGAGACGATCGCGACGACGAAGTGCAATTGGACGTCAGGCTCCACCTCTTCGTTGGCGGTCTTCAGGAACGCCCCTGCTTCGGCGAAATTGGTCGTGAAGATTCCGGTGCGATCACGACGGAATCGACGCAGTTCGCGCAGTGCCCGCGGGAGCCATTTCACCTCGAATCCGATGAGTTCCGTCGAGTCCGACGTATACCCGAAGACGAAATCCGGGTGATCGTGCAGGTTGCCGCCGACCTCCGGCGAGTCCAGGACGACGGGTATTCCGAGTTCACGCAAGTGTGCGGCCGGGCCGACGCCAGACAGCATCAGCAGCTGCGGGGAGCCGAACGCCCCGGCTGACAGTAGCACCTCGCGGCGGGCGCGCGCGACCTTGCGCTGACCATCCTGCAGGTATTCGATACCCACTGCACGCTGGCCCTCGAAGTTGATGCGGGTAGCGTTCGCCCGCGTCGCGACGCTGAGGTTCTGCCTGTCGAGGGCTGGATCGAGAAAAGCCTTGGCGGCGCTGCAGCGAAGGCCGTCTCGCTGGTTGACCTGATAGTGGCCGACCCCCTCCTGCGTTTCGCCGTTGAAGTCCGGGTTTCGCGGATAACCGCAGGATGTGGCCGCCTGCACGAAGGCCTCGGTCACCGGATTGCCGGTGCGCAGCTTCGAGACGGTGAGCGGTCCGCCCTTCGCGTGAAACGGTCCGCCGTGCACCTCGTTGTCCTCGGAGCGCAGGAAGTACGGCAGCACGTCGTCATAGCCCCATCCGGGATTGCCCATCGCCGCCCACCGGTCGTAGTCGGCCCGGGTACCCCGGATGTAGATCATTGCGTTGATGGAACTGGACCCACCGAGCACCTTGCCGCGCGGCTGGAACCCGCGACGCCCACCGAGGCCGGGCTGCGGCACGGTTTCGAAGGCCCAGTTATGGAATTTTCGCGGCAGCATCGCGACGCTGCCGATGGGCACCTGGACGAACGGTGTGTGGTCAGACTTCCCCGCTTCGAGCAGCAGCACCGTGACGCTCGGGTCGGCGCTGAGGCGATTCGCGAGCACGCAGCCGGCCGAGCCGGCGCCGACGATCACATAGTCGAATTCTGCGCGGTCGCCATTGGTGCCGGAAACGTTCATTCGTTCAGCCCTCGTCCCATTCTCGAGCGGTATTGTGCGCCATCCAGCAAGCGCACCGTGGTGGCCCTGTCCGCCCAAACCCACGAGCACGCCCACGCCCACGCCCACGCCCAAGTGGCGACGTGCGCCCGTGTCTCGACATCTCCGTGTCTTCGCGCCTGCCCTTCCGGTCTGCTGCGCCCATCCGTGCTGATAGAGTCGCTGTCACTGCGCATTTCCGGGCACGCGCCCGCCGACGCACCCGATGCCCCGATGATTTCCTTCGACCCGCAGGGTCTGCCCTACAACACCGTCTACGGCGATATCTACAAGAGCCGCGCCGGCGCCATGGACGAGGCGCGCGAGGTATTCGTAGCCGGCGCCGACGTGGCCGGAAGATGGCGTGACCATGAACGTTTCACCTTGCTGGAACTCGGCTTCGGCCTCGGCGTGAACTTTCTGGCGACGCTTGCCGCCTGGCGCGACGACCCGCGCGCCTGCCGACGGCTGCACTTCGTATCCGTCGAAGGCCATCCGGCCGATCCGGCGTCGCTGGCCCGCGCACACGAGGCGCTGGGGCTGGACGGGCCGGACGCGCGAAGACTGCGCGAGCGCTGGCCCCTGACCTTGCCCGGACTGCATCGGATCGAGTTCGCCGACGCCCGCGTGACGCTCACGATTGCGATCGGTCACGTGCACCGCATCCTGCCGATCCTGTCGGTGGCGGCCGACGCCTTCTATCTCGACGGCTTTGCCCCGGCCCGGAACCCGGCGATGTGGGACGAGCGCACCTGCGCCGCGCTCGCGCGGCGTGCCAGACCGGGTGCGACGCTTGCCACCTACACCGCGGCCGCACAGGTGCGCGACGCGCTCGCCGCGGCTGGTTTCGAACTGGCGCTGCGCCCCGGCTTCGCCGACAAGCGTCACTGCCTGAGCGGCCGCTATGCGCCACGCTGGCGAACCTTCGCGCCGCCCGATGCCGCCCCGGCATGGCCACGCCGAGAGGCCCTGGTCATCGGCGCCGGCATGGCGGGCTGCGCGACGACAGCTTCGCTTAGCCGCCGCGGCTGGCGAGTCCGGTTGCTCGAACGGCGAGCAGGCGTCGCGGCCGAAGGGTCGCGGCAGCCGGTGCTCGCGGATCACCTGCATCTTTCTCCCGATGACAATCCGCTGGCGCGCCTGACGCGCGCCGCGCTGCTGAACGCCGGTGCGGCGAGCGCCGCCCGGCCGATCGGGCGCCTGGCGCTCGCCGAAAAGCCCGAGAAGCGGGAACTACAGCGAGCGATGCTGGCAAGTCTCGACTTTCCGCAGACGTACGCTCGCGCGGTCGAGCGCGACGAGGCATCGGAGCTCGCCGGCGTGCGCCTGCGCCATGGGGGCGTCTGGCTGCCGCTGTGCCGGGTGGCCGAGCCGGCACGCCTGAGCGCCGAGTGGCTCGACGCGGCGGGCGGGATGCTCAGCGCCAGATACGATACGACGGTCGCGCGCCTGGAGCGCCGCGGCGACGATTGGCTGGCGATTGATCCAAATGGCGACGAACTCGGCCGCGCACCGGTGATCGTGCTCGCAGCGGCCGGCGAAGCCTCGGCCCTCGCCGGCACGGACAGCGTTGCACTGAGGCGCGTGCGCGGTCAGACGACGATCCTTTCTTCCGCGGCGATCGGTCCGCTTCGCACCGTGCTCGGTGGCGACGCGTACGCCTGCCCGCTGGACGGCGGCGGCGTGCTGGCGGGTGCGACCTTCGACGAGGGCCACGATCTCGGGCCGACACACGACGCGGACCTGAGCAACCTGCGCCGGCTCGCGCGGTTGCTCGCAGCGCCGAGCGACGCGGAGGGCTGGGCCGAGACGGTGCTTGCGTCCGCGCGACCCGGTGCGGTCGGCTTTCGCCACGTCGCGCGCGATCGCCTGCCACTGATCGGCGCGATGCCCGACGAGCGCGCGGTCCGTCGCAGTGCCGCCGAACTCATGCGCAATGACCGCCTCCCGTTCCCTGTCCTGGACGGCATCTACGGTGCGTTCGGCTACGGTTCGCGGGGATTGCTCTGGGCGACGCTCGGAGCGGAAATTCTCGCGGCGGCGCTCGAAGGAGAACCCGCCCCGGTCGAGAGCGACCTGCTCGGTCTGATCGACCCGACGCGTTTCGTCCGGCGGCTGCTGCGCCGCGGACGGCGCACGACCGGTTGAGCCTGCGAGCCGGGTACGCAGCGCGCCAGCCGCGCGGACCGAGCGGAACAAGCGGATACACTTGCGCCTTCGCAAAGACACACTCCGCCATGCCGAAGAAGACCGCAAGAATCCACTACGACTGCACGAAATGCCCGGGCTATTGCTGCAGCTACCCTCGCATCGAAGTGAACGCCGCGGACGTGAAACGATTGGCCAGACACTTCGGCGTCGACGCCGAGGAGGCCGAGCGTCGCTTCACTCGCCCCTATGCGTCCGACGACGGCGTCGAGCGGATCCTGCGTCATCAGAAGGACGAGATCTACGGATCGATCTGCCGCTTCTTCGACACCGGGGAGCGGCGATGCACGGTCTACGCCGCCCGGCCGACCGTTTGTCGCGAGTACCCGGCCGTCGCCAAGTGCGGCTATTACGAGTTCCTGAAGTTCGAGCGCAAGCATCAGGACGACCCGGACTTCGTCCCGCTCACCTGACACCGCGAACCCCGGAAAGCGCCCCGGCCACAAGCCCCATCGCAACCCACTCAAGCGAGCCGCCAACGATGACGACCCTGGGAACTCCACTCTCCGCATCCGCCACGCGAGTGATGCTGCTCGGCTCCGGCGAGCTCGGCAAGGAGGTGATCATCGCGCTGCAACGCCTTGGCGTGGAGGTCATCGCCGTCGACCGCTATCCGAACGCGCCGGGCCACCAGGTCGCGCATCGCTCGCATGTGATCAACATGGCTGACGGCACCGCGCTGCGGGCACTGATCGAGCGCGAGCGCCCCGCGCTGGTCGTGCCGGAGATCGAGGCCATCGCCACGCGGACACTGCTCGAGCTCGAACGCGAAGGCGTCGCCACCGTGATTCCGACCGCACGCGCCGCTTGGCTGACGATGAACCGGGAGGGCATTCGCCGGCTTGCCGCCGAGGATCTCGGACTGCCGACCTCGCCATACCAGTTCGCGAGCAGCCTGGACGAACTGCGCGCGGCCATCGACGGACGCGACGGCTCGCCCGCGATCGGGTACCCCTGCGTGGTGAAGCCGGTGATGTCTTCGTCGGGCAAGGGTCAGTCGAAGGTCGACGGGCCGGACGAAGTCGAGGCCGCGTGGAACTACGCGGGGACCGGTGGCCGCGTGGACGCGGGCCGGGTGATCGTGGAAGGTTTCATACGCTTCGATTACGAGATCACCCAGCTCACGGTGCGTGCCCGCGCCGCCGACGGTTCGATCGGCGCCCACTTCTGCGAGCCGATCGGACACGTCCAGGTGGCGGGAGACTACGTCGAGAGCTGGCAACCGCACCCGATGAGTGCGCGCGCGCTCGAAGCCTCGCGAAGCATCGCTCAGAAAGTCACCGAGAACCTGGGAGGCACCGGCATTTTCGGTGTCGAGCTGTTCGTCTCCGGCGACCAGGTCTGGTTCTCGGAGGTCAGCCCGCGCCCGCACGACACCGGACTCGTCACCCTGAGCACGCAGCACCAATCCGAGTTCGAGCTGCATGCACGGGCGATTCTGGGACTTCCGGTGGACGTCTCGTTGCGAAGCCCCGGCGCGAGCGCGGTGATCTACGGTGGCGTCGCGGCCAAGGGCATCGTGTTCGACGGCGTCGACGAAGCGCTCGCGGTGCCGGGCAGCGACCTGCGGCTGTTCGGCAAGCCGGAATCCTTCGTCAAGCGGCGCATGGGCGTGGCGCTCGCCCGGGCGGCGGACATCGATACGGCGCGTGCGAACGCGAAGCTCGCCGCGTCGAAGGTGACGCCGCGCGCCGCGGACTGAACCTGCGTTGGGTCGCCCGCCGGTCGCACGCCTGCGGCCGCGAGCCACCGGAACACGCTGACGGCGTCAGTCGCCCTGCAGGATCCGCTCGATCAGGCGCTGCACCTCGAGCGCCATCGCCATCGTCGGCAGGCGCTGCGGCGCACCCAGCCCGAACTGCACCAGCGCGTCCAGCTGCGCCTGGTAGGCGGCGGTGCGCATGTCGGGGTGCGGTCGATGGTCCACCGGGGTGTCGACCCAGCCGGCGCCCTCGGCGCGCTGCAGGCCGTACCAGTTGTCCAGCCGCAGTGCGCCGCGTTCGCCGCGGACGGTGAACACCACCTCGTCGGGGCCGCCGCCACCGGCGCCGGCAGTGACCACCACCGGCATCCCTGCGCAGTCGAGCATCGCCACGGCGGCACGCTCGCAGGACTTGCCGTCTCCCGGATAGTCGACGAACGAAGCGCGATGGGTGCAGTCGCCGAACAGGTCGCGCATCAGGTAGACGAAATGCGAGAGGACTTCACGAACGAAACCGCCTTCCGCGCGGTAGCTGAGCCACTGCGCGCTCGCCTGCCAGTCGCGCGGCCAGCGTGCGAAGAACAGGCGGGTCTCGATCAGCAGCGGCCTGCCGATCGCACCGTCCGCGATTGCAGCGGCCAGCGCCCGCGCCGCGGGGGCGCTCGCGTACACGAAATTGACGGCGTTGGGCGTGCCTGCGCTCTCGATCTCGCGCACGAGGCGCTCGCCCTGCGCGACGTCCACCGCCAGCGGCTTTTCGCAGAACACTTTGCGCCCGTGCGCCGACGCCAGCAGCGAATATTCGCGGTGGAAGGCAGGCGGCGTGCCCACGTAGACGATTCGCGTGCCGGCGTCCGCAATCGCGGACAGCGCGTCGGTGGCAATCCTGGCGCGCGGAAAATCGCGTGCCGCGCGCTCGCGGGCCTGCGGGTCGATGTCCCAGGCCCCGGTGATTTCCAGGTCGTCACGCAGCGCAGCCTGTTCAAGCATGCGTCGCCCGATCACCCCGAGCCCGATCACCGCAACGCCGATTCGCTCATCCATGCCTGTCTCTCCTCTGCTTCGGGTATCGCGGGTAGCGCGAACAGGCGCTAGCCGATCCAGACGCGCGCGTTGCGGAACATGCGCATCCAGGGGGAATCTTCGCCGGCAGCGTCCTCGCGCCAGCTCATCTGCACGCTGCGAAACACTCGTTCCGGATGCGGCATCAGGATGGTGGAGCGGCCATCGGCGGTGGTGAACGCGGTGAGCCCGTCGACAGAGCCATTGGGGTTTGCCGGGTACTCGCTCGCCACGCTGCCGTCGTTCTCGACGAATCGCATCGCCGAGACCGCTGCTGCGCGCTGCGCCTCCGAATCGAACGACACTCGGCCCTCCCCGTGCGCCACCGCGATCGGCATGCGGCTGCCCGCCATGCCGGCGAGGAAGATCGATGGAGAATCGAGCACCTCGACCAGTGAGAATCGCGCCTCGAACTGCTCCGAGCGGTTGCGAAGGAAGCGCGGCCAGTGTTCGGCGCCCGGGATCACCGCCTTGAGCACCGAGAACATCTGGCAGCCGTTGCACACACCGAGGCTGAAACTGTCCGGCCGCGCGAAGAAGATCGCGAACTGCTCGGCCATCCGCGCGTTGAACAATACCGAACGCGCCCATCCGGCACCGGCACCGAGCACGTCGCCATAGGAGAAGCCTCCGCAGGCGACCAGGCCCTTGAAGTCCGCCAGCCGATGGCGCGCCTCGAAAAGGTCGGTCATATGAACGTCGTAGGCGTCGAAGCCTGCGCGGGTGAATGCCGCAGCCATTTCCACATGGCTGTTGACGCCCTGTTCGCGCAGGATCGCGACTTTGGGGCGCGCCCCGGTCGAGACGAATGGCGCCGCCACGTCCTCGGCCGGATCGAAGCGAGGCGCGAACTGCAGGCCCGGATCCGTCGGACGCGCGATGCGTGCGAATTCCTCGTCGGCGCACTGCGGGTTGTCGCGCAGCGCCGCGAGCCGGTAGCTCGTCTCGCTCCAGATGTGTTGCAGCGTCGCGCGGGCTTCGCTGTAGACGCACTTCGCGTCACGGTAGATCTCGACCGTGTCGCGCGTTGCCGGCTTGCCGATCACGTGCGAGCAGCGGGACAGCCCGTGTTCGCGCAGCATGGCGAGCACCGTGTCGCGGTCCTCGGCGCGGACCTGGATCACCGCGCCGAGTTCCTCGTTGAACAGCGCCTGCAGCGTGAGCTCGTTGCGCCGCACCGAGACCTGCTCCGGCCGGATCTTGTAGTCGCCTCAGTCCGCCGCATGCGGATCGATCGTCAGCATGTCGATGTTCAACGTCACGCCGCAACGGCCGGCAAATGCCATTTCGCAGATCGTCGCGAACAGGCCGCCGTCGCTTCGGTCGTGATAGGCCAGCAACCGGCCATCGGCGTTGAGCCGCTGGATTGCGGTGAAAAAGCGCACGAGCATCGTCGGGTCGTCGAGATCGGGGGCGGCGTTGCCGGTCTGCTGCGTCGCCTGCGCGAGCGCCGACGCGCCCATGCGCTGGCGACCCTCGCCGAGGTCGATCAGGATCAACGCCGAGTCGACGTCGGCACGCAGTTGCGGCGTCAGCACCCGCCGAGCGTCGAGCACCGGTGCGAAGGCGGTCACGATCAGCGACACCGGGGCGCTGACGCTCTTGCGTTGCGCGCCCTCGTCCCAGACCGTGCGCATCGACAGCGAATCCTTGCCCACCGGAATGCTCAGGCCCGCGGCGACGCACAGCTCGGAGGCGGCGCTGACCGCATCGAAGAGATCGGCGTCCTCTGCGGGCTCGCCGCAGGCGGCCATCCAGTTGGCGGACAGCTTGATCCGGTCGATCGATCGGATCGGCGCGGCCGCAATGTTGGTCACCGCCTCGCCGATCGCCATCCGGGCGGATGCCGCTGCGTCGAGCACCGCCACCGGGCTGCGTTCGCCCATCGCCAGCGCTTCCCCCGCGTGACCGAAGAAGTCCCGCAGACCGACGGCGCAATCGGCGACCGGCACCTGCCAGGGGCCGACCATCTGGTCGCGCGAGCACAGCCCGCCCACGGTGCGATCGCCGATCGTGATCAGAAAGGACTTGCTCGCCACCGCCGGAAGCCGCAGCACCAGCTGCGCCATCTCGGCGAGCTGAAGCGTGACGACGTCCAGAGGCGGCAGCTCGCGCACCGCGCGCTCACCGTTGCGCACCATCTTCGGCGGCTTGCCGAGCAGCACGTCGATCGGCATGTCGACCGCCCGCTCGCCATCGGGTGCTTCGAGGATCAGCTGATGATCCTGCGATACGGTCCCTACGACGGCATAAGGACATCGCTCGCGCCGGCAGAACGCGTCGAAGGCTTGCAGCGACGCGGGCGCAATCGACAGCACGTACCGCTCCTGCGCTTCGTTGCACCAGATTTCCGCGGGCGACATGCCGCTCTCCTCCACCGGAATTCCGGCGAGTTCGAAGCGCGCTGCCCGCCCGGCGCCATAGACGATCTCGGGAAAGGCATTGGAGAGCCCTCCCGCGCCGACATCGTGTATCGACAGGATGGGATTGTCTTCGCCCTGCGCCCAGCAGCGATCGAGAACCTCCTGGGCCCGCCGCTGCATTTCCGGGTTGCCCCGCTGCACCGAGTCGAAGTCCAGTTCCGCGGTATTAGTGCCGGCGCCCATGCTCGAGGCGGCGCCGCCGCCCAGCCCGATGCGCATGCCGGGTCCGCCCAGCTGGATCAGCAGGCTTCCCGGCGGAAGGTCCAGCTTGGCGCTGTGACGCGCGTCGAGCGCACCGACGCCGCCCGCGATCATGATCGGTTTGTGATAACCGCGAACGCGCCCGCCGACGTTCTGCTCGAAGGTCCGGAAATAGCCGACCAGGTTCGGACGGCCGAACTCGTTGTTGAATGCCGCGCCGCCGATCGGACCTTCCAGCATGATCGCCAGCGGCGTGGCGATGCGCTCGGGCACACCGTACGGCGCGCCGCCCGGGTCGCGCAACGCGCGCGGCTCGGTGACGTCGCGGGCGGTCTCCCAGGGTTGCTCGAAGCCCGGGATGCGAAGGTTGGACACGGTGAACCCGGTCAGACCGAACTTCGGCCGCGCCCCGCGGCCGGTCGCCCCCTCGTCGCGGATCTCGCCGCCGGAGCCGGTTGCGGCGCCCGGAAACGGCGAGATCGCGGTAGGGTGGTTGTGCGTCTCGACCTTCAGCAGGTTGTGCGTAAGTTGCGGGACTACGCCGTACAGGCCGTTGCTGCCGTGCTGCCCGCAAATGAAACGCCTGGCCTGCGCCCCTTCCAGGATCGCTGCGTTGTCAGCGTAGGCCACCACCGTGCCCAGCGGATGGGCGGCGTGAGTGGCGCGGATCATCCCGAACAGCGAGCTCGACTGCGGCTCCCCGTCCATCGTCCAGCTCGCGTTGAATATCTTGTGGCGGCAGTGTTCCGAATTGGCCTGCGCGAACATCATCAGCTCGACGTCGCTCGGGTCGCGCCCCTCTTCGCTGAACGCATCGAGCAGGTATTCGATCTCGTCGTCGGAGAGTGCGAGGCCGAGGCCGCGATTGGCATCCTCCAGCGCCGCACGCCCCTGCTCGCCAACCGCGATCCGTCGCAACGGCTTGCCCGGCAGCGATGCGAACATCTTCGCAGGATCCGGTGGCTCGGTGAGCGCGGTCTCTGTCATCCGGTCGTGAAGCACGCCCGCCAGCCGGGTGAGCGTCCGGGCGTCGAACCGCGCCTCGCCGCCGAATACGCGCTGATGTGCGGCGACCCGATACTCGATGCCGCGTTCGATCCGGTGCACCGAGGCCATCGCGCAGTTGTGAGCGATATCGGTTGCCTTGCTCGCCCAGGGCGATATCGTCCCCAGGCGCGGGATCACGTAGACCGCCTGCCCGCCCGACCCGCGCTCACCGGGCGCTCCGGCATCCAGCAGTGACGACAGGCGTCGAACGTCGTCGTCACTGAGCGAGGCGTCGGACCAGATCACATAGAAATGCGCGGCCCAAATCGTCGCCACCCGCGAGTCCAGGGCCCGCAGGTGGTCGAGCAGCCGGTTTCGGCGGAAGTCGGACAGCGCCGGCTGTCCCGGCAGGGTCAGGAATGCGGGCATCGAGAGGGTGCGCGGACGTCGGGGAAGACCTGAATTATAAGGTCAGGTCCCCCCTAGACCCGGTCGGCGCCCGCGCGTGCGACGCTGCTCAGCCGGCGATCGATGCGGCGTCCGCAGCGGCCAGCGCCGACATGTTCACGATCCTGCGCACCGTGCTCGCCGGACTGACCACATGCACCGCCCGTGCCGCTCCCAGCAGGATCGGACCGACGGTGATGCCCTTGCCCCCTGTCATCTTGAGCACGTTGAAAAGGATGTTGGCGGCATCCAGGTTCGGCATCACCAGCAGATTGGCCGTTCCGGTCAGTGTGCTCTCGGGCAGGAAGCTGAGGCGGACATCCTCGGAGAGCGCCGCGTCGCCGTGCATCTCCCCTTCACAGGGCACTTCCGGTGCGATCCTGGTGAACAACTCGCGGGCGGCGCGCATTTTTCGGGCCGACGCCCGATCGCTGGAGCCGAACATCGAGTGCGACAGGAAGGCCACCTTGGGCGGAAGCCCGAACCGGCGCAACTCGTCGGCGGCCAACCGGGCGATCTCGGCGAGTTGCTCGGCGCTGGGGTCGTCGTTGACAAAAGTGTCGGTGATGAACAGCGTGTGCTCGGGCAGCATCACCGCGTTCATCGTGGCGAACCCGCTTGCCCCCTTGCGCAGGCCGATCACCGCCTCGATGTGAGCCAGGTGCGCCTCGAAACGCCCGACCAGGCCGCAGAGCATCGCGTCGGCGTCGCCGCGGCGGACCATCATCGCGCCGATGGTCGTCGTCGAGCGTCGCAGGGTGGCCTTGGCCATCTCGGGTGTCACGCCTCGCCGTCCCATCAGGCGCTGATAGTCTGTCCAGTAATCGCGGAACCGGGGATCGTCCTCGGGATCGACCATGTCGAAATCGGTGCCGGCGACGATCCGCAGGCCCGCCTTCACGATCCGCGTCGCGATCACCGCCGGGCGCCCGATCAGAATCGGTCGCGCGAGTCCCTCGTCGACCATCACCTGCGCCGCCCGCAATACCCGATCGTCCTCGCCCTCGGCGTAGGCGACGCGTTTGGGACGCGCGCGGGCGCTCTCGAACACCGGACGCATGAACATTCCGGTGTGCGTCACGAAACGCTGCAGCGACTGGCG
>JAHEDO010000056.1 GCA_024641185.1 Burkholderiaceae bacterium
CGACGCTGTCCGCGCTGGGGCTCGAACTGTCGGTGATCGGCCCGGCCGCGATCGCGGTACGCGCGGTGCCCGCCGCGCTGGCGGGTGGCGATCCTGCGGCGCTCGCCCGTTCGGTGCTGGCGGAGCTGCGCGAGGCGGGCGGCTCGCGCGCGCTGACCGAGCGCCGCGACGCCCTGCTCGCGACGATGGCCTGTCATGCGGCGGTACGCGCCAACCGCCGGCTGAGCCTCGAAGAAATGAACGCGCTGCTGCGCGAGATGGAGGCAACCCCGGGCGCGGACCAGTGCAACCACGGCAGGCCGACCTGGGTGCAGGTGAGCCTGCCGGAGCTCGATCGCTGGTTCCTGCGCGGTCGGTGAGCGCGATCCCCCTGATCCTCGGCCCGACCGCCTCGGGCAAGAGCGCGGTCGCGCTGGCGATCGCGCGCGAGGTCCCGGTAGAGATCGTCAGCGTCGACTCCGCGCTCGTGTATCGGGACATGGACATCGGCACGGCCAAGCCGTCGCGCACCGAGCGTGAAGAAGTGCCGCACCATCTGATCGACATCATCGACCCCGCGCAGACATACTCCGCCGCGCGCTTCGCGCAGGACGCACAGCGCCTGATCGGCGAGATTCGCGCGCGGGGCCGGCTGCCGCTGCTGGTCGGCGGAACGATGCTCTACGCGAAGGCGCTGATCGAAGGCCTGCACGCGCTGCCCGGCGCGAACGCGGCGGTCCGTGCGAAGCTCGACGAAGAGGCGGCGCGCGAGGGCTGGCCCGCGCTGCACGCAAGGCTTGCGCGCGTCGACCCGGCGACCGCGGCCCGCCTGGCGCCCGGCGACGCGCAGCGCATCCAGCGTGCGCTCGAACTCTACGAACTCACCGGCGAACCGATGTCGCGCCTGCTCGAAGCGGGCGCCGCGGCGCGCAGCACCGAGCGCTTCGTTTGCATCGCGCTGGAGCCGTCGGATCGGGCGCAGCTGCACGCGCTGATCGAAGCCAGGCTGCGCGCGATGCTCGACGCCGGGTTCGTCGACGAGGTGCGCGAGCTGCGCGCGCGCGGCGACCTGCACCCGGGCCTGCCGTCGATGCGCTGCGTCGGCTACCGTCAGATCTGGGAGCACCTGGACGGCCGGTATGATCTCCGGACCACCACGGACCGGGCGATCGCGGCGACCCGCCAGCTGGCCAAGCGACAGCTGACATGGCTGCGCGCGATGCCGAACCGCCTGGTCTTCGATTGTCTTGCGCCGGACAAGGTCCGGCGCGTCTTGCAGACGTTTCAGGAGCTTCGATGAACGACGAGCGCAGCGCATACAAGAGCCGTCGGTCATGGAAGCGCGGCGCGTGAGTCCATCGGCCATCGTCCTGATGGGCGTCTCCGGCAGCGGCAAGAGCGCGGTCGGCAAAGCGCTGGCGACGCGCCTGGGCTGGCGCTTCCACGACGCCGACGACTACCACCCCGCCGCCAACGTCGAGAAGATGCGAAGCGGCCTTGCGCTCGTCGACAGCGACCGCTGGCCCTGGCTGGACCGGCTGAACTCCCTGCTGCGCCACAGCGCCGCAAAGCGTGAACCGGTCGTGCTCGCCTGTTCGGCGCTGAAGCAGCGCTATCGCGAGCGCCTGGCGGACAGGGTGCCGGCGACGCTGTTCGTGCACCTTCGCGGCAGCTTCGAGCTGATCTCGGCGCGACTGTCCGATCGCCGGCACGTCTACATGCCGGCCAGCCTGCTGCAAAGCCAGTTCGACGCGCTCGAAGCGCCGGCCGACGCACTGGAGATCGACGTGGCACTGCCGATCGGCGACATCGTCGATCGCATCGCCGCGGCACTTTCCGCTTAGTGCGCAGTGCCCATGGCGTGGCGTCAGTCGAACGGGTAACGGAAGATGACGTCGACCGCCGACTCGTTGACCGTCCCGCCGCCGGTCTGTGCACGCAGCGAGAACCGGCGCGCGAAGTCGTACTGGATGCTCACCAGGCTGCTCGCACCGTTCAGCCCCTGCTCGAAGGTCAGCAGCACGTTCGACGCGAGCTTCTTGCCGATCACGAACACGTTGTCGCTCGTGGTCATGCCGGTCGACGATTTCGCGAAGCTGCCGAGATGCCCGGGCACGGCGGTCGACTCGCCGAAGCTCGAGGGCAGCAGGCCTCCGCTGCCGCCGGCACCGCGCACGGTGAGGACATCCAGCGCCAGCGCGCTTCTCACCCCCTCGGTGACGCCGCCGCCCTTGCCGCCGAGCAGCGTCATCGCCGCCGCCTGCAGCGCCGCGCTCTGATCACCGGTGTGGCCGCTGTCCAGCGCGACGCCGAGCACCAGCCAGGACAGCTTCTCCGCGTCGGGCACGTCCGGTATCGAAATCAGCTTGACGCGCGGGTCCAGCACCGTCCCGCTCAGCGCGACCCCCGCCTCCACGCGCTGATCACGACGCAGCGCGACGATGTCCAGTACCGGGTTGTCCAGCGGGCCGTTGAACACCACGCGGCTGCGGGTGATCTGCAGCTTGCGACCGTAGGCCGTATAGGTCCCGTCGCGCACGCGCACCGTGCCATACGCACGCGGCGCGTCCGGCAGGCTGCCGCGCAGCGAGATCACCCCGGTGAGCCGGGCGTCGACGCCGCTTCCGTGGACCCGAAGGTTTTCCCCCAGATCGAGTTCGATGTCGGTGTCGATACGAAGCCGCGGCGCCGCGGACGCCGCGTCGGCGGATTCCCCCGCGCCGGCGGCGCGGCGGATCGTGACGTCGTCGGGCAGTGTCGGCGCGTCGCCGCCGACCAGCTCGATGTTGCCTTCGTCGGCTTTCAGCTTTCCGCGAATTTCGAAGCGACCCCGCGTGCTGGCGATGTTCGCGTTGCCCGACAGGACCACCCGCTGTCCCGGTCCGATCGGGACCACCAGCCGTTGTGCGGTGAAGTCGAAGCGCCCTTCCATTCCCTCGATGCGCACCTCGCCGCGCATCTCGATCGACCCGCCGCCCTTGGCGAGCGATGCCAGCCGCAGCGACTCGACTTCCAGTTTCTCGCCGTCGAAGCGCGCCGACAGCGTTCCCTGGCCCAGGCGCCAGCCGAGCGCGCGCTGCTCGAGCCGCAGTCCCTCGCCCCGCAGCGTGCCCTTGAGCCGCGGGCGCGCGAGCGTTCCGATCGCTTCGCCGCTGAAGTGCACCCGGCCGTCGAAGAGCCACTCCGGGCCAACGATCTTTTCGGTGAACGTGAGCGATGCCAGATCCAGCTCGATCGGTCCGGAGAGCGCGCCGTCGCGCAGCGTCAGATCCGCCTGTCCGCTGACCGGCGAGCCCGGCGCGCCTCGCAGACGCGCGCTCGCCGTGCCGGTGACGTCGGCCGGCGCGGACCCGGACAGGTCGAGCTGCAGGTCCAGCGCTACCGCGTCGAGCGCGCGACGATTCTCCCTGTCGCTCGTTGCAGCGCCGAACAGTTCCGCCAAGGGGCCCAGGCTCTCGATCGCCGCCTGCGCGGACAGCGCGAACCGCCCCGCTCGCCAGCTCGCCTGCCGGATCGCGACGGAACCGAAGGGCGCCACCAGCCTCCCGGCGCCGAGCTCGATCTCGTCGGAGGCGATCGCGACCGACATGGGACCCTCGAGGCGCGCGACCAGCGCACCATCGGTCGCGAGCGCGTCGAGTGTTGCCTGCCAGCGCTCGCCCCGCAACGCGCCCCTGCCCGACAACCGCAGCGAATCCCGTGCGCCCTGGATCTCGACTCGAAACGCGTGGGCGCTCAGCGGGCCGGTCGCGGTCACGCTCGCGGAACGAATCGACCTGGCACCGAACGTCAGGCCGTTCGCCTGCGCGCGCAGTTCCAGCGCAGAGTCGGCTGCCCATCCGGGAATCCCGAGAGACACATCGATGCTGCGCGCCGCCACGCGCCCGGGCACGACGAGGTCGGCGCCGCTGACCTTCAACGAGATCGCGGGCGCGAGCAGGCTTCCTCGCAACGAGCCGTCGGCCCGCAGCGAACCGGTCAGCGCGCCGGACTTTGCGTCGACGCCCAGCGGCTCCGATAGCGCTGCCAGCGAGCCCATGCGCAGCGTGAACGCCATTCGGTCGCCCGGACCGCCCAGCGCGCCGCTGGCCTCGGCACGCGCCTCGCCCAGCGTGAGATCGGCGCGCAGGTCGTGAACCCGTCCCGGCTCGAACGCCATCCGCACGCTCGCCCTGGCCCGCCTTCCCGCAAGCGTCCCTTCGGTCAGATCGAACTCGACGCGCCTGGGCTTCGGGTCTTTCGGAGCGAGCGGCCCCTGCAGCCGCCAGCGGCCGTCGACACTGCCGGCCAGCCTGGCGAGCCAGCCGAGCCCGGCGTCGGGCGACGCGGCCGGTTCATCCGGGCGCGGTGCGGCTCCCCGCCCGCGGACTCTGGCGGCGCCGGAACCGGCGGCAGCGCTCGTGCCTGCGCCCTCACCGGCGAGCTGCGCCAGAACCGCGGGCAATTTCGCGGGATCGAGTCCGCTGTATCGCCCCTCGAGGGACGACACGTACGGAGCCTGCAGTCCGACGCTCCCCGTGACGTCCAGCCTCGCATCACCCAGCCCCGGAATCGCGTGCATCTCGGCGCGCTCGATCGCCAGGCTTTGCCCGTCGACGCGCAGCAGCGCGCCGATGGCGACCCCACCCCGTACCCCGTCGGCCAGATCGAATTCCAAGCGCCGGCCGTCGGCGCGCGCGCGCCCCGCGAGCCGCGTGCGGCCGATGCCTGCGGCAACCTGCGACAGGTCCACGTCGCGCAGCGTGAGCTCCGAGCGCAACGCCGGCAACGCCGCACCGAAGAGCTCGACACTGCGGGACGTATCGATCGTCGCGGTTCCGTCGATCCGCCCGTTGCCGGACAGCTCCGCACGCACTCGCCCGAGGGTCAGGCTGCCGTCGCGCCACTCGAATGGCGTCGACAGCGTCGCGAGCGGCACGCGAGCGTTCGCGACGCGGCCTGCGAGCGCGTTCCGAAGACTCGCCTCGCCGGTCACGCGCAGCCCCGCGTCCGCGTCCGGCAGAAGCACCTGTGCCTGCGCCGTGCCGGACAGCCGCATCCGCAGCGGGCTTTCCACGCCGAGCTGCGCGGGGTCGAGTTCGTCGAGCAGCAGCTCCAGCGGCCCCAACGGCTGCGGATCGAACGGGCGAAGCACGATCTGCGCCGACACGAAGCCGGGCGCGGCGTCGGCCAGCGGCGCGCTCGCCGCCGCCGAAACGCTGATGCTCTCCATCGTCCCGGTGGCCAGCACCGACGCCGACACCTCGCGCCAGGCGGCGTCGACCTGCGCGCCGAGCAGCAGCGGATACGGTGCGGTGTCGCCCAGCGTCGCGTTCAGCGTCGCTTCGCCCAGTTCGCTGCCGATCCGCAATTGCTCGATCCGGTACTCGCCCGGGCGGTAGCGCGCCGCGAGCGCGACATCCCGCAGCTCGATCGGTGCCTGACCCTCAGTTTCGATCGAGAGCCTGTCCAGCCTGACCTCGCGCAGCCGCAGTCCGACGGGAAGCGCCAGCGACTCGGGCATCACGGCTGGCGCGTCGCTCGCGGGGATCTGGACGCGCAGTTCGTGCGCCGTCAGCCGCGTCAGGTCGACCTCGTGCTGCAGCAGCGCGATCGGCGACCAGCCGACCCGCAGTTCGTCGATCTCGATCACGATGCCCTTCACCTGTGCCCCGTCGCCCGCCGGCGGCTCGCGCCACGCCAGTCGCCCGATCCGCACGCCGTCGAACAGCGAGCCCTCGACGCGGGCATACGACAGGCGCCCCGCGCTGGACTGCACCGCGCGATCGAGCGCGAAGCCCACGAACCCGGTCTGCCCGACCCACCAGAGCGCCCCGAGCACGACGGCGACGACCAGTGCCAGCAGGAAGAACGTCAGGCGGCGGAGCATGATCAGAACGCGAAGCCGACGGAGAAGTGCGCGCGCCACTCCTTCACATCGGCGCCATAGGCCACGTCCAGGTTGATCGGTCCGACCGGCGAGCGCCAGCGCAAGCCGACGCCGGTACCGGTGACGGCCTTGTATGTGCTCCACGCGTCCGCGGCGTTGCCCACGTCGACGAAGGCCGCGCCGAACCAGTCGCCCTGGATCGGGTGCTGGTACTCCAGGCTGGCGAGCCCGAGCACGCGCCCCCCGACGACGGCATTGCCTTGCGGCACCCCGAGGCTCTGGTACGCATAGCCGCGGATCGACTGGGCGCCGCCGGTGCGGAACAGGTTGTCGCTCGGAATCCCGCTGCTCGAGTCGGAGACGACCCAACCCGTCTCGACGAGTCCGACCAGCAGGCCGCCGGCCAGCGCCGAATCGCGCGGCATCGACACGAACTTCATGAAGCGGCCGTAGAACCGCACGAAGCTGCGATCCGTGGCCAGCCCTTCAACCGCGCCCGACACCTGGGCGCTGACCGTGTAACCGTCGCGCGGGTCGATCCGGGAGTCGACACGGCGCAGCAGCCACGCATAGCCGAGGGTGAGCGCCTGGCGCTGGTCGGTGATCGGCTCCGGGTCGGCCGCGATGCTGCTGTGTTCCAACTGGTACTGCAACGACACGAAATGCTCGATCTCGTCGCTGCGCTTTCCCCGTCCGAAATACGCGGTGTCCGTCGAGGTGGTCTGGCCCGAAATGTCGGTGACCTCATAGCGCAGGCCGGTCTGCCAGCGGTGCCCGTTTTCGTCGTACGGCGTCATGCCGTTGACAAAGACCCGGCGGCGCACCGACTCGACCAGCGCGCCGGAGTCCAGGGTCCAGCCGCGATCGAACAGGTTCCGTTGCGTGTAGCCGGCGAGGGCACGCAGCCCCTGGTCGGTGCTGAAGCCCAGTCCCGCCGTCAGAAACTTCGAGCTGCGTTCGCGCACCTCGATGTTCATCGGCACGTCCATGCGCTGCGGGTCGGCCTCGACGGCGACCAGGTCGGGCAGCACGGTGACGCTGCTGAAATGTCCTTCGGATCGCAGCCGATCCACGAAGGTCTGTACCTTTTCGAAGCTGTACGGGTCGCCCGGGTCCCAGGGGTGCAGCGCGTCGACGAGCGAACGCGGGTACCGAGACAGGCCGCGTATCGTCGACTCGCCGAAATTCAGCCGCGGGCCGCTCTCCACGACCAGATCCAGCGAAGCGGTCGTCGCCGCCGGATCGATATCCGCGTTGCTGCGGGCAATGCTCGCGCGCAGGTAGCCGCGCTGCTGCAGGAACTCGAGCAGCATTCGCTTGCCGAGTTCCCAGGGCTCGGTCCGAAAGAAAGTGCCCTCGGGCAGAGGCCATCGCTGCACCAGCGCCGCTTCGAGGCCGTCGCGCGCCGCGTCGCCCCGGAGCGCCAGCCGCACACGGTTCACCGTCGTGCGCGCGCCGGCGTCGATCTCGATGCGCACCGTGGGCAGTCGGGATTCCGCGCTGTCGCGCGGTGCCGGGGGCCGCGGCGCGCCGGCCGAATCCGGCGGCGCTGCCGGAGCTGCCGGTGCCGCCGTCGACCCGGGCGCGCCGTCGCGCTGAGTGACCGTGACGCGCGCCGAGAAGTATCCGTTCGTCTGCGCGATCGCCAGAGCCTCCTCGCGCGCGCGCTCGATGAACAACGGAAGTTGCGTCGGCTCGAATTCCGGATCGGTGCGCCAGCGTCCGAGCAGGGTCTGGGTTCGCAGGGGATCGACCAGCTCCTGCGGCGCGTCGATCTCGATCCGGTAATTGGCCTGCTGCGAGAACGCCAGCACGGGGGCCGCGACCGCGACCGCCATCAGGGCGCGCGCGAGCCTCATGACGGGTATGGAGGGGGTCGCGTCAGACCACCACGGTCCGCGCGGCTGCGGCTTCGCGTTGGACGATCTCGCCGATGCGCCAGACCTGCTCGCCTGCCGCGTCGAGCCGCGCGATCGCGGCGTCGGCATGCTCGGGTCCGATCACGACGACCATCCCGATCCCGCAATTGAAGACGCGATGCATTTCGTCGTCGGCGATGCCGCCGTGCTTCTGGAGCCACGCGAACAGTTCGGGCATCCGCCATGCATCGCGGTGCAGCCGCGCCTGGACCGCGTCCGGCAGCACCCGTGGAACGTTCTCGACGAGGCCGCCGCCGGTGATGTGGGCGAGCCCCTTGACCGGCATCTCGCGCATCAGTTCGAGCAGCGGCTTCACGTAGATGCGCGTCGGCGCGAGGACCGCGTCGGCAAATGCGCGTCCATGAAAGTCGTCGCGCATCTGCGGCGCGTCCAGGCGCCCCCACGCGCGCTCGATCACCCGACGGATCAGCGAGTAGCCGTTGGAGTGCGCGCCGCTGGAGGCCAGTCCGAGCACGACGTCGCCCGGGGCAATCGTCGAGCCGTCGATGATCTCGGACTTCTCCACCGCACCCACGGCGAAGCCCGCCAGGTCGTACTCGCCGTCCGGGTACATCCCGGGCATCTCGGCGGTCTCGCCCCCGATCAGCGCACAGCCGGCCTGCTCGCAGCCGAGCGCGATCCCGCCGACGACCGCCGCCGCGGTGTCCACCGCGAGCTTGCCGCAGGCGAAGTAGTCGAGGAAGAACAACGGCTCGGCGCCCTGCACCAGGATGTCGTTGACGCTCATTCCGACCAGGTCGACGCCGACCGTGTCGTGACGGTCGAGCGCGAACGCCAGCTTCAGCTTGGTGCCCACGCCGTCGGTGCCCGACACCAGCACCGGCTCGCGGAACCGCTTGGGCAACTCGAAGAGCGCGCCGAAGCCGCCGATGCCGGCCAGCACGCCGTCGCGCATCGTCCGCCGCGCGAGCGGCTTGATCCGTTCGACCAGTGCGTCGCCCGCGTCGATGTCGACACCGGCGTCCTTGTATGAGAGCGATGGATTCATGGGATACTCGCGCCGGGCCGGCGGGCGTGATGCACGCCCGCGCCGGACCGATACAATCAGTTTCCGAATTGTAGTCGCTGGGCCGACTGCGCCCGACGGGCGCGTCCGGCCGCCCCGAGGCGAACCCATTGCCGCACCCTTCCCCGATGACGCTGACGCCGCCGCAACGCCGGACCCTGCCTTTGGCAACGGCGGCCGCGTTCTTCGGCGTCATCGGCGTTCTGACGGAACCGTCGATGTCCGCGGCCGTCGCGGCCTGATCCCGGGCGCTGCCGACGATGGCCCAGCTCGCCCTCGACCTGCTGCAATCGCCGCCTCCGAGCCTGGAGAACTTCGTCGCCGGGCGCAATGCGGAGTGCCTGCAGTGCCTGCGCGCGCTCGCCGACGGGAGCCGGAGCCAGCGTTTCGTCTACCTCTGGGGCGCCGAGGGCAGCGGACGCACGCACCTGCTGACCGCGCTCGCCGGCGGCGGCCGGCTCCTCTCGCCTGCATCGGCACCGGCGTCGTTCGCCTTCGACCCGTCCTGCACCCTCTACGCGGCCGACGACGTTCAGCTGATGGACGCCGAGCGCCAGCAGGCGCTGTTCCACCTGTTCAACCAGGTCCGTGCGAGCGCCGGCGCAGCGCTCGTGTCGAGCGGCCCGCAGCCGCCGCTGGCGCTCGCGCTTCGCGAGGACCTGCGCAGCCGGCTGGGCTGGGGCCTCGTCTTCGAGCTGCAACTCCTCGACGACGACGACAAGGCCAGCGCGCTGCGCGGGCTGGCCGCGCAACGCGGGGTCGCGCTCGCGCCGGACGTGCTGCCGTGGCTGCTGACCCACCGTTCGCGCGACATCCGGATGCTGCTGGCCGAATTCGACGCGATCGACCGGTACGCGCTCGCGTGCAAGCGCTCGATCACGCTCGCGCTGGTGCGAGACTGGATCGCCCGGGAGCCCGCTGGGCCGGACTTGGGTCCCGGCCCGGCGACTGATAAACTGCTTTGATTTCATGCATTTAGCCCTTTTCGACCTGGACAACACGCTGCTGCCCCTGGACAGCGACTACGAGTGGGGCCGCTTCCTCGGACGGGTCGGCGCGGTCGACGCCGAGGCCTATCAGGCGCAGAACGACCGCTTCTACCGCGAGTACGTCGCGGGCACCATGGACATCGCCGAGTTCCTGGGCTTTTGCCTCGCGCCGCTGGCCGCGCATCCCGGTGATCTTCTCGACGCCTGGCACCGCCAGTTCATGGACGAAGTGATCCGCCCCGCCATCCGCCCCAGCGCCGCGGCGCTCGTGGCAGGCCACGTCGGGCGCGGCGACCTCTGCGCGATCGTCACCGCCACCAACGAGTTCGTCACCGCACCGATTGCGCAAGCATTCGGCGTCGAACACCTGATCGCCACCGAGATCGAGCGGATCGACGGTCGCATCACCGGGCGGCCCCGCGGCACGCCCACCTTTCGCGAAGGCAAGGTGCTGCGCACCGAGCAGTGGCTGCAGACGATGGGCCACAGCCTGGGTGGCTTCGAGCGCTCCTGGTTCTACAGCGACTCGGCCAACGACCTTCCGCTGCTCTCGCGCGTCACCGATCCGGTGCCCACCAACCCCGATGCCCGGCTCGCCGCCTGCGCCACTGCGCACGGCTGGTCGGTGCTGCGACTGTTCGAATGATCAAGAAACTGATTCAACGCCTTTTCAGGCGACGCGAGGATACGCTCCAGACCGGGCCGGCGGGCCCCAAAGGCCAGGCCGCCAGGCGCGGTCGCCTGCCGAGCGAGCCGGTCCGCTATTCCGGCTCGACCGAAGGCGTGCACCGCGAAGACGTCTCGAACGCCGCGCTGCGCACCTGCGAGACGCTGCAGAAGGCCGGCTTCAAGGCCTACATCGTCGGCGGCGGCGTGCGCGACCTGCTGCTCGGCCTGAAGCCCAAGGACTTCGACGTCGCGACCGACGCCACGCCCGAGCAGGTCACCAAGCAGTTCCGGCGCTCGCGGCTGATCGGCAGGCGCTTCCAGATCGTGCACGTGATGTTCGGCCGCGAAACGATCGAGGTCTCGACCTTCCGTGCACTTCAGACCGACGCGGAGACCGACGCGCACGGTCGCGTGCTGCGCGACAACGTCTGGGGCACCGAGGCCGAGGACGCGACGCGGCGCGACTTCACCATCAACGCTCTGTACTACGACCCGGTGGCGGACGTGATCCTCGACTACCACGACGGGGTCAAGGACCTGCGCCACCGCACGCTGCGCATGATCGGCGATCCGGCGACGCGATACCGCGAGGATCCGGTGCGGATGCTGCGCACCGCCCGTTTCGCGGGCAAGACGGGCTTCGCGATCGAGGAGGCCACCCGCGCCCCGATCCGCGAGCTCGCGCCGCTGATCCACAACGTGCCGCCCGCCAGACTGTTCGACGAGATGCTCAAGCTGCTGCAGTCGGGCCACTCGCTCGAGAGCCTGCGACAGTTGCGAAGCGAGGGACTGCACCATGGCCTGCTGCCGCTGCTCGACGTGATCCTCGAGCAGCCCGATGGTGAGCGCTTCATCCACGTCGCGCTCACCCGCACCGACGAGCGCGTGCTCGACGGCAAGTCGATCTCTCCGGGGTTCCTTTTCGCGACCCTGCTCTGGCAGCAGGTGCGCGTGCGCTGGAACGCACGAGTGGCCGACGGCGAGCAGGCGATCCCCGGGCTGCACGCCGCGATCGACTCGGTGCTCGAGGAACAGGGCGCCGAGCTGGCGATCCAGAAGCGGATCATGGCCGACATGCGCGAGATCTGGGCGCTGCAGCCGCGCTTCGAGCGCCGCAGCGCCGGCGCCGCTCAGAGGCTGCTCGAGCACCTGCGCTTTCGTGCCGGCTACGACTTCCTGATCCTGCGCTGCGACGCCGGCGAAGCGTCGGCCGAACTCGGCGCGTGGTGGACACGCTTCATCGACGCGGACAGTGCGGAACGCCAGACGCTGCTCTCCGAGGCGCCCTCGGGCGGCGCGGCGCGCAAGCGCCGCCGGCGCCGGCCTGCGGGACGCAAGTCCGACGAAGGCACGGCCGCACCCCAGAACCAGGAAGGCTGATGCCCAAGGCAGCCGCTGAGCGCGCTGCGCGCGCGTTCGTCGGACTCGGCGCCAACCTCGGAGAACCGGCACGCGCGGTCGCTGCAGCGATCCGGGCGATCGCCGCGCTTCCCGGCACCCGATTGGTCGCGGTTTCCTCGCTGTACCGCAGCGCGCCGGTCGACGCGGCCGGTCCCGATTTCCTGAACGCGGTCGCGGAGGTCCGGACCGCGCTCGCACCGCACGCGCTGCTGCGCGCGCTGCAGGCGATCGAGCACGGACAGGGGCGCGAGCGACCGTTCCGCAACGCGCCGCGCACACTGGACCTCGACCTGCTGCTCTACGACGAAATGGTGCTGCAAGGCGCGGAGCTGGAACTGCCGCACCCGCGGATGCACGAGCGCGCGTTCGTGCTTCGTCCGCTCGCCGAACTCGACGCGTCACTGCGGATTCCCGGACGCGCGCCGCTCGACGCGCTGCTGCTCGCCTGTGCGCAGCAGCGCCTCGACGCGGTACTGCCGTCCGCCGCGCTGCTCGAGCGCAGCCTGTGCGCATCGGTGGCGTGTGAAGACGACGCCCTCGTAGGCGCGAGACCCGGGCGGGCGGCATGAGCACGCTCGTCTCGCCGTTCGAGCGGTATCGCCACATCGTTGTCGAGGGCCCGATCGGCGCGGGCAAGACCTCGCTCGCGCGCAAGCTCTCGGAGCGCTTCGGCGCCGCGGCGGTGCTCGAGGAGCCGTCCGCGAACCCTTTTCTGGAGCGCTTCTACCGGGACGGCCGGCGCTACGCGCTGCCCACCCAGCTCTTCTTCCTCTTCCAGCGGGTCAATCAGTTGCGCGATCTCGCGCAGCGCGACCTCTTTTCGCAGGCGGTGGCCGGCGACTTCCTGCTCGACAAAGACCCGCTGTTCGCCCGGCTCACGCTCGACGACGACGAGCTCGGCCTGTATCAGCAGATCTTCGACAGCCTGCGCCCGCAGGCCCCGGTGCCCGACCTGGTGATCTACCTGCAGGCACAGCCGGACACGCTGGTCGACCGCGTGCGCCGTCGCGGCGTCCCGATGGAACTCGACATCTCGGAGCCCTACCTGCGCGCGCTCGCGGAGACCTACAGCCGGTTCTTCTATCACTTCGAAGCGGCGCCGCTGATGATCGTCAATACCGAGCACCTGAACCCGATCGAGCGGGAAGAGGATTTCGAGCTGCTGATCCGCCAGCTCGCGGAGATGCGAGGCCGGCGCGAATTCTTCAGCCGCGGGCAATAGGCCGCGAAGCCTCAGCCGCCCCGGTAGCCGTCCGGGTTCGCGCACTGCCAGCGCCAGGCGTCGGCGCACATCCGGTCGATGCCCAGCTCCGCCCGCCACCCCAGCATCTGTCCGGCCAGCGTCGGATCCGCGTAGCACTCGGCGATGTCGCCCGGTCTGCGCGCCACCAGCGTGTAGGGCACCTTGCGGTCACTCGCACGCTCGAAGGCGCGCACCATCTCGAGCACCGAGTATCCGATGCCCGTCCCCAGGTTCACCGTGAAGCCGCCCGGCGTCGCGTACAGGCGCTCGAGCGCCGCGAGATGGCCCCTGGCGAGATCGACCACGTGGATGTAGTCGCGCACGCCGGTCCCGTCGCGCGTGGGCCAGTCGGAGCCGAACACGCTGAGCCGCTCTCGCCGCCCCACCGCGACCTGCGCGACGAAGGGCATCAGGTTGTTCGGCACGTCGGACGGGTCTTCGCCGATCAGCCCGCTCTCGTGAGCGCCGACCGGGTTGAAGTAACGCAGGATCCCCATCGACCAGGCGGAATCCGCCGCCGCGAGATCGTTCAGGATGCACTCGACCATCCACTTGCTGCGGCCGTAGGGATTGGTCGGCCCCGTGCGCGCATCCTCGCGAAGCGGCACCGACTCGGGGTCACCGTAGACCGTGGCCGACGAACTGAAGACGAAACGCCTGACGCCGGCCGCGTCCAGGCAGCGCAGCAGCACCTGGGTGCCGGTCACGTTGTTGTCGTAGTAGGTCAGCGGCCGCGCGACCGACTCGCCGACCGCCTTCAGGCCCGCGAAGTGCAGCGTCGCGCCGATCTCGTGCCGGGCGAGGAGGTCGGCCACGAGCGCCTCGTCGCGAACGTCGCCGCGTACGAGCGGCGCGGCACGCCCCGTGATCCGTTCGACGCGCCTGAGCGATTCGGCGCTCGCGTTGCTCAGGTTGTCGAGCACCACCACCGGCCAGTCGGCGTTGAGCAACTCGACGACCGTGTGCGAGCCGATGTAGCCGGCCCCTCCGGTGACCAGCACCGGTTGTCGCTTGATGTGTGCCACCCGTTTCCTTCGCCACCGGAGCGCTCGTGCGCTTGCGCACGCAGGAGCAGGC
>JAHEDO010000270.1 GCA_024641185.1 Burkholderiaceae bacterium
TTCGCGCTTGGCAAAGCGCTCCCGGGCAAGCTGGCGTTCGTGTCGCAGTCCGGCGCGCTGGTGACCGCGGTCCTCGACTGGGCCGGTTCGCGCGGCATCGGCTTCTCGCACTTCGTGTCGCTGGGCGACGCGGCGGACATCGATTTCGGCGACCTGATCGACTACCTAGGGTCCGATGCGCAAACCAGCGCGATCCTGGTCTACATGGAGTCGGTCACGTCGCCCCGCAAGTTCATGTCGGCCGCGCGCGCTGCCGCACGCAACAAGCCGGTGGTCGTGGTGAAGGCCGGCCGCGCGGGCCAGGGCGCGCGCGCCGCGGCCAGCCATACCGGCGCGCTGCTCGGGTCGGACGCGGTATACGACGCGGCGATCCGCCGCGCCGGGATGCTTCGCGTGCAGAACACCGAGGATCTGTTCGCCGCCGTGTCGATCCTCGCGCATGCACGCCCGCTGGTGGGCGAGGGGCTGGTCGTGGTCACCAACGGCGGCGGACCGGGCGTGATGGCGGCCGACGAGCTCGCGGCGGCAGGATTGCAGGCCGCCGAACTGTCCGCCGCAACCATCGAGGCGCTCGACCGGTTTCTGCCTTCGACCTGGTCCCGCGCCAACCCGGTCGACATCATCGGCGACGCGAGCGCCGAGCGCTACGTTCAAGCAGGCACCACGGTCCTGCGCGACCCGGCCGCTCACGCGCTGCTCATGATCCACGCGCCGACCGCGGTCGTGTCGAGTGGCGCCGTCGCCGAGGCGCTGGTGCCGGTCGTCGCCGCCACCAGCCGCAACGTTCTCGCCTGCTTCATGGGGGGCGATTCGGTCGAACAGGCCCGCGACTGCGTGGAACGCGCCGGCGTGCCGCAGTACGACACGCCCGAGCAGGCGGTGCGTGCGTTCGCCCAACTGGTGCAGTTCCAGCGCAACCAGCAACTGCTGATGGAAGTGCCCGCACTGTTGAGCTTGGACGGCACGGATGGTGCGGATGGCGCAGGCGGCGCGGGTGCCGCGGCGCTCGTGCGGGAAGCGCTCGCGGCCGGCCGGACGATGCTCTCGGAGCCCGAGGCGAAGGCGGTGCTGCGCGCCTACGGCATCCCCGTCGTGGAGGCCCGGACCGTCGGCGACGCCGCGCAGGCGGCGCGGGCGGCTGCCGAGATCGGCTTTCCGGTGGCGTTGAAGGTCCTGTCGCCGCAGATCGTGCACAAGTCGGACGTCGGCGGCGTGGCGCTCGACCTGGAGGACGCTGGGGCGGTGCGCGTGGCCTGCGACGCGATGTGCCGCCGCGTCGGCGCGCTGGCGCCGAAGGCGCGCATCGACGGGTTCACCGTGCAGGCAATGGCCAGGCGCCCGCAGGCCCACGAACTGATCGTGGGTGCCGGACTCGACCCGGTGTTCGGGCCGGTCGTGCTGTTCGGGCAGGGTGGTGTCGCGGTCGAGGAGCTCGACGACCATGCGGTGGCGCTGCCGCCGCTCAACCAGGTGCTGGCCCGGGACCTGGTCTCGCGGGCCCGCGTATCGCGGCTGCTGCAGGGCTATCGGGGCCGCCCCGCAGCCGACCACGACGCGGTCCACCGCGCCCTGATCGCGGTAGGGCAGATGCTGGCGGACATTCCCGAGATCGTCTCGCTCGACATCAACCCGCTGCTCGCCGACCAGCACGGTGTGCTCGCGCTCGACGCCAGGATCGAAATCGCCGAGGGCCAGGGTGCAGGCGTGCAGCGGTTCGCGATCCTTCCGTATCCCCGGCAGCTCGAGCAGGTGGTGGCGTGGCGCGGAGGCGATCTCCTGGTGCGTCCGGTCCGGCCGGAGGACGCGCCCGCGCACCTCGAATTCTTCGCGGCCCTCGATCCGTCGGACGTGCGCGCGCGGGCGATGGCGGCGGTGAGTGTGCTGCGCCCCGGCGACGTGGCGCGCCTGACCCAGATCGACTACGACCGCGAGATGGCCTTCGTCGCGACGCGGCAGCGCTCCGACGGAAGCTCGGAGACGCTGGGCGTGGCCCGCAGCCACGCCACGCCGGACCGCGCCAGCGCGGAGTTCGCCGTCATCGTGCGCTCCGACCTCAAGGGCAAGGGGCTTGGCGGGGTGCTGATGGCGAAGCTGATCGCGCACTGCCGCAGCGCCGGTGTCGGGGAACTGGTCGGAGAGACCTTCGCGGACAACGACAAGATGCTGAAGATGGCGCGGGCCCTGGGATTTACGCTCACCCCTGTCCCGCACGAAGGTGTGGTCCGGCTCTCGCGGGACCTGCGGGGTTCGTGACCGGAGGACTGTCGTATCCTTGACCCTTTCCGGGCAGCCGGGCGAGCACGAAGGGAAACAGACAATGAGCATTCAGACGATCGGCATCATCGGTGCCGGTGCGATGGGCAGCGGCATCGCGCAGGCCTGCGCGGTGGTGGGACTGAACGCGGTGATGCAGGACGTCAACGACGCGGCGCTCGAGCGCGGCGTGCGCACGGTGTCCGGCTCGCTCGACCGCCTGCTGAAGAAGGGCACGATGAGCGACGCCGAGAAGGCCGCCGCGATGGCCCGCATCCGCGCCACGACCAGGCCCGAGGACCTCGCCGCGGCCGACCTGATCATCGAGGCCGCCACCGAGAACGAGGCGCTGAAGATCAAGATCCTGCAGAACGTCGATGCGATCGCGAGCGAGAACACGATCATCGCGACCAACACCTCGTCGATCTCGATCACGCGGCTCGCCTCGGCCATCAAGCGGCCCGAGCGCTTCGTCGGTATGCACTTCTTCAACCCGGTGCCGGTGATGGCGCTGGTCGAGATCATTCGCGGGTTGCGCACCTCCGACGCGACGGTCGAAACGGTGACCGAGCTCTCGACGAAGCTGGGCAAGACTCCGATCGGCGTGAAGAACAGCGCCGGCTTCGTCGTCAACCGGATCCTTTGCCCGATGATCAACGAGGCGATCTTCACGCTGCAGGACGGGCTGGCCAGCGTCGAGGAGATCGACGCCGGCATGCGGCTGGGCTGCAACCACCCGATCGGTCCGCTCGCGCTGTGCGACCTCGTCGGGCTGGACGTGGAGCTCGCGGTGATGGAGGTGCTCTACAACGCCTTCAACGACTCCAAGTACCGCCCGGCGCCGCTGCTCAAGGAGATGGTCGACGCGGGCCTGCTCGGGCGCAAGACCGGCCGCGGGTTCTACGACTACAAGAAATAGCAGGAACAGGGCGGCGCCTGCCCGATGGAGATCGAATGTCAGCCCCGAACGTCGATTTCTGGCAGGAGCGCTTCGAGACAGGGACCACGCCGTGGGACCGCGGCGCGGCGAGCCCGCAACTGACCCGCTGGATCGAGTCGGGCGAGCTCGCCCCCTGCCGGATCCTGGTGCCGGGTTGCGGTTCGGGCCACGAAGTCGCGGCGCTGGCCGGACGCGGCTTCAGCGTGACCGGCCTCGACTACGCGCCCGCGGCGATCGCTCGCACCCGGTCGCGGATCGGCGCGCTGCCGGTCGATCACGGGTTCAACGCCAGGATCGTGCACGCCGACGCGCTGGCCTGGGCGCCGGAGACCCCGTTCGACGCGATCTACGAGCAGACCTGTCTGTGTGCGCTCTATCCGGACCTGTGGGTCGGCTATGCCGCGCAATTGCATCGCTGGCTGCGACCCGGCGGCAGGCTGTTCGCGCTGTTCGCGCAGGTGCCGCGACCCGGCGCCGCGCAAGGGCAGATCCAGGGGCCGCCCTATCACTGCGACATCAACGGCATGCGCGCGCTGCTGCCCGCCGATCGCTGGGACTGGCCCAAGCCCCCGTATCCGCGGGTCGAGCACCCGGCGGGGCTCGCCGAGCTGGCGGTGGTGCTGGTTCGCCGCTGAACATCCGGCACCACCGTTGATTC
>JAHEDO010000057.1 GCA_024641185.1 Burkholderiaceae bacterium
TACCCTGTCCGCCGATCCAGGAGCACGGGAACGGCACTGGCTGCTGCGGCTGATCAAGACCGCTGGGCGCCGCGCGAGCATCGTTTCGTGCCGATACCGCGGCCGCGGATCGCTATTTTGGCGAGGTGGTTCCGAGCGGCTGCACCGCGAGCCGGTCGGCCTCGTCCACCCAGCCACCACCGATCGCCCGGTAAATGCTCACGAGCTGGCCATACTGCTCGGCGAAGGAACGCACCGAACTGAGTTCCGCGGCGAACAGTTCGTTCTCGGCGTATAGCACTTCGAGATAACCGGCGTACCCGTTGTCGAACTTCAGCCGCGACAGTCTCGCGTATTCCCGCAGCGCCGCCACGCGTCTGGCCTGCGCCCCGGCCTCCTCGCGCTTCTTCGTCGCCCCGATCAGCGCGTCATTTGCCTCGCGAAACGCGTTCAGGACCACCTGCTGATAGCTGGCGAGCGCCTCACGCCGGGCCGCCTCCGCGCTGCGGACCTGACCCTCGACCGCACCGAAAGTGAAGACCGGACCGGCGATCCCGGCCGCCAGGCTGGCCGCCGTCGCGGGCCCGGTGAGAAAGTCGCCCAGCGCGGTGCTCACCGACCCGAGGACACCGGTGAGGGACAGCGTCGGGTAGTAGAGCGACCTCGCGACCCCGACGTTCGCATTCGCGGCAACCAGAAGCTGCTCGGCCTGAAGAATGTCGGGGCGTCGCTCGAGCAGCGTCGACGGCAGACCATCGGGAATGTCGGGCGCGACCAGCTGCTCGATCGACTTGCCGCGGGGAATCGGGCCCGGGTTTCGGCCGAGCAGGATCGAGATCAGGTTCTCCTGCGCCGCGACCTGCTGCTCGAGCGACGGGATCGCGGCGAGCGCCTGCTGATACTGCGACTCGATCTGCGAGACCTCGACCTGCGACACCACGCCGCCCTTGAACCGCAGGCCGAAGATCTTGAGCGTGCCGGCGTAGTTCGCTGCCGTGGAGCGCGAGATCTCGAGCTGGCTGTCGAGCGCGCGAAGCGTGATGTAGCTCGCCGCCACGCTGGCCACCAGCGACTGGATCACGCCGCGGCGGCCCTGTTCGCTTGCATAGACCTGCGCCTGGGCGGCTTCGGTCTGCCGGCGAACTCGCCCGAAGAGGTCGATCTGCCACTGCGCGCTGAGCGCGCCCTGATACAGCGTGTAGTACGGATCGGCGCCCGGCGCGAGCGGAGGTTGTCCGACCCGGCTCGAACGGGTCCTGCTCGCGTCGGCGCTGTACCCGATCTGCGGGTAGAACTGCGCACGGGTCGTCACGAGCTGACCGAGGAACTGGTCGACACGCGCCGCGGCGATCACGACGTCGCGATTCTCGCGCAGTGCGGTCTCGATCAGCTGGTCGAGCGCGGCGTCACCGAATTGCCGCCACCACCTGGTGTTGGCGGCGTCGGCCGCCTGCCGAACATCGATGCGCCAAGCGTCGGGCGCTACGACGGCCGGCCGGACGTAATCCGTACCGACGGTGCAGCCGGAGCAGAAGGCCGCGACCAGCACCAGTGCGCCCGTTGCACGCGCGCTGCGGTGCACGCCGCCGCGAGCGCCGCTCAGGGCGTGGAATCGCAGTTCGCGGACGAGCGACCTCACGTCAGCGGCCCTCTCCCCCGGCGGGCGGCGTCCCGGCGGGCGGTGTCACAGCGGGCGGTATCCCGGCGGTCGCCGTGCCAGCCGAGGCTGAGGCGGCCACGTCGTGCTTGCCGGCAAAACGCTCGCTGATGCTCTCGAGCAACCAGAAGAACAGCGGCGCGAAGAAGATCGCCACCACCGTCGAGGCGACAATGCCGCCGATCACACCGGTGCCGATTGCGCGCAGGCTGTTCGCGCCGGGACCCGAGGCCAGTGCCAGAGGAACGCACCCCAGGCCGAACGCGAGCGATGTCATCAGGATCGCGCGAAACCGCAGGCCGGCGGCCTCGATCGCCGCCTCCTTCACTCCCATCCCGGCGTGCACGCGCTCGATCGCGAACTCGCAGATCAGGATCGCGTTCTTCGCCGACAGGCCGACCAGGGTGACCAGACCCACCTGAAAGTACACGTCGTTGTCCAGCCCTCGTACCCAGGTGAGCAGCAGCGCGCCGAGGACCGCGATCGGCACGGTCAGCACGACCGCCACCGGCAGCGTCCACTTCTCGAACTGCGCGGCGAGCAGCAGGAACACGACGATCAGACCGGCCACGAAGGCGATCGACGATGTGCCGCCCGACTCCTTTTCCTGCAGCGCCTGTCCCGCCCAGGCCGACGAGAAGCCTTCTGGCAGCGTCTCGCGCGCGATCTCCTCCATCGCCGTCAGCGCCTGGCCCGAGCTGTAGCCCGGCGCCGGATTCCCGGTGACCTTCACCGCCGGGAATCCGTTGAAGCGTTCGACCAGCTTGGGCGCGGCCACGTAGCGCACGGTGATCAGCGCCGACAGCGGCACCATCTTCCCGGCACGCGAGCGTACGTAGACCTTGTTGAAATCTTCCGGGTCGACCCGATACTCGGCGTCCGCCTGAAGCACGACCCACCACACCCGGCTGAACTGACTGAACTGCCCCGCGATCGTCGATCCGAAGAAGCTCTGCATCGTCTGGAAGGCGTCCTGGACCGGGACACCCAGGACTTCGGCCTTGTTGCGGTCCAGATCGACGAAGAGCTGCTGCGTCGACGCGCGGAAGGTGGTGCTGACGCCGGTGAGCTCCGGCCGTTGCCGTGCCTTGGCGAGGAAGGCCTGCAGCGCCTCATTGGTGGCGCGCGTATCGCCCGAACCGCGGTTCTGGATGTAGAACTCGAAGCCGCCCGTCGAGCCCAGGCCCGGGATCGCCGGCGGATTGATCGCGAGGACGAAACCCTCCCTGATGCCGGCGAACTGCCGGTTCAACCGCGGCAGCGCGCTGAAGCTCAGCAGCGATGGATCCGCGCGGTCTTCGAACGGCTTCATCGATACGAACACCACGGCCGCGTTGTTCCTCACCTGGCCGTCGACCAGGCTGTAGCCGTTCACCACCGACGCGTCCTGCACCGCCGGATCGGCAGCGATGATCCCCTGCACCCGACTGGTGAGTTCTTCGACGTAGCCCAGGCTTGCGGTGTCGGGAGCTTCGACGATCACGAAGAAATAGCCCTGGTCCTCGTCCGGCACGAAACTGCCAGGCAGCACCCGGAACATCAGCAGGATGCCGGCGATCATGCCCGCGAACGCGATCAGCGCGATCGGCCAGAATCGGATCAGGAGCGCGACGCCTCCGACATAGACGCGGGTGAGGCCGCTGAACCCGTTCTCGAACCAGCGGAAGAAGCCCTTCTTCTCGCCGTGGTGGGGCTTGACGATGATCGCCGCCAGCGCCGGCGACAGCGTGAGCGCCATGATTCCGGAGATCACCATCGCGATGGCGATCGTGATCGCGAACTGCTGGTAGAGCGTGCCGGTCACCCCACCGAGAAAGGCGACCGGCAGGAACACGGCCACCAGCACCAGCACGATCGAGATCAGCGCGCCGGCGATCTCGGTCATTGCCCGCTTGGAGGCCTCGAGCGCCGACAGGCCGTGCTGCGCCATGTTGGTCTCGACGTTCTCGACCACCACGATCGCGTCGTCCACGACCAGGCCGATGGCCAGGATCAGGCCGAACATCGTCAGCATGTTGATCGAGAAGCCGAGCAGGTGCATCCCGATGAAGGTTCCGACGATCGACACCGGCACCGCGAGAATCGGGATGATCGTGGCACGCAACGACTGCAGGAACAGGAACACCACGACGACGACCAGCAGCACCGCCTCGAAGAAGGTGTGCACGACCTTGTCGATCGAGGTCAGCGTGAACAGGCTGGTGTCCAGCGCGATGCTGTAGTCGAGTCCGCTCGGGAACTGGGCCTTGAGCTCCTCGAGCCGCTGTCGGACCGCCTGCGCGGTCTCCACCGCGTTCGCGCCCGGCTGCTGGAAGATGCCGATCGTGGTGGCGGTCTTGCCGTTCGTCCTGCTCGAGATCGAGTAGTCGCGCTTGGCCAGCTCGACGCGGCCGATGTCGCGCACGCGCACGATCGCGGTGCCTTCCTGCGACGTGCGCACGATGATGTTCTCGAACTCCTCCGGCTTCTGGAGCAGGCCCTGCGCGGTGACGACGAAGGTCTGCCGCACGCCCTGGGGCGTGGGCTGAGCGCCGATCTGGCCGATACCGTAGGTCTGGTTCTGGCCCTGGATCGCGTTGGCCACCTCCTGCACCGAGATGCCCATCTGGGCCATCCGGTCGGGCCGCAGCCAAACCCGCATCGCGATGTCGGGCAAGCCGAACACCGATGCGCGGTTCGCGCCCGGCACGCGCTTGAGTTCCTCGAGCACGTAGAGGTTGGCGTAGTTGTCGATGTAGGTCGCGTCGTAGCGCTCGTCGGGAGAGAAGACCGACAGCACCATCATCAGGCTCGACGACTTCTTGTCGACGGTGACGCCCTGCTGCGAGACGACCTGCGGCAGCGTCGGCAGCGCCTGGCTGACCCGGTTCTGGACGTTCACCTGGTTGATGTCCGGATTGCTGCCCGGCTTGAACACCACACTGATCGAGACGTTGCCGCTCGACGAACTCACCGAGTTGAAATAGAGCAGGTTGTCGACGCCGTTGATCTGCGCCTCGATCGGCGCCGCGACCGTGTTGGCGATCACCTCGGCGGTCGCACCAGGGTAGCGCGCGTCGATCGTGACCTGCGGCGGTGCGAGCTCCGGGTACTGCGAGATCGGCGAGACGAACATCGCGACCGCTCCGCCGAGCAGGATCAGGATCGAGATGACCGACGAGAGGATCGGCCGATCGATGAAGAAGTGGGTAAACACGCAGGCGCTCTACTTCTTCTTCGTCTCACCGGGCTTCGGGTCGGGCTTGCCGTCGGCGTTGCCCGGCTTTTCCGTGCCCGCGGCCGCCGGCTCGACGATCTTCACCGGCAGGCCCGGCGCGATCTTCAGGACGCCGTCCACCACGACCCGGTCGCCGGTGTGCAGACCGCTGACGACGACGATTCCGTTCTCGCCGTAGTAGTCGCCGACGACCACCGGCCGCACTTCGGCGATGCCTTCCTGGTTGACGACGAAGGCGGCGTGGCCTTTCGGGCCCTGCTGGACCGCGAGCTGCGGCACCACGATCGCGCCCGGCCGCACCGCGCCCTTGACTAGCGCAGTGACGAACATGCCCGGACGCAGATCCTTCTTCGGATTCGGCAGAACCGCGCGCACCTGGAACGATCCGGTGTCCTGGCTGAACGACGGGTCGGCGAAATTGATCTTTCCCTTGTAGGGATAGGGCGTGCCGTCCGAAAGCAGCAGTTCGACCTCGTAGTTGTCGTTGCTGGGCGCGATGACCTGCTTCTTGACGTGCAGGTCCCGCCACTTCGCGACGAGGTTCTGCGACACGCTGAAGTTCACCCAGATCGGATCGATCGCCGCGACGTAGGTCAGCGTCGCATCCGGCGACTGCGCGTTCAGGTAGGCCCCCTGGCGCTGCGTGGAGCGGCTGCTCAGCCCGCTCACCGGCGAGCGGATCGTGGTGTATCCCAGGTTGAGTTCCGCCTGCTTCACCTTGGCCTGGGCCGCGAACACCGCGGCCTTGGCCGCGTCGAAGTCGCCCTGCGCCCGGTCCAGATCCGACTGCGACAGCGCATTCTGCCGGGCGAGCGGTTTCACCCGCCCGAGATTCGCGGTCGCGGTGGTGAACCTCGCCTGCTGCGCCTGCAATTCGCCGCGCGCCGCCTCGAGCTGCGCCTGGAATGGCTTCGGATCGAGCTGGAACAGGAGTTGCCCCTGCTTCACCACCTCGCCCTCCCGATACGCGATCCGGTCGAGAAAGCCCGAGACGCGCGCCACGATGTTGACCTGGCGCGAGCTCTCGGTCTGCGCGACGAAGCTCGCGACGTATGGAATGGTCTGCGCCTGCACCGTGATCACGGTGACCTCGGGCACGGGGCGCGGAGGGGGCGGCGCCTCCTTCGAGCACCCGGCCACGATCGTGAGGCCGCCGACGATGAGCCAGAAAAGCGTTCGGCGATTCAGATTCAAAGTGGCTGACAGCATGGTGGAAAGCGCCATTGTTGTTTGGGATCGAAGCAGGCTGTCAGCGGGGCTTGGTGACCCTACGGCCGCCCGGCCAGCATCCGCGTCGCCGTGTACGTCATCACCATCTGGTCGCGCTGATTGAACACGTCGACGCGCGAGGCCACGATCGCGCGGTTGTTCCTGGACGTCGGCCGCACCTCGGTCACCTCGATCTCCGCGCGGATCGTGTCGCCGACCACCACCGGCCCCAGCATCTTCTTGTGCAGTTCCAGCATCGCCAGCCCGGTGCCCTGGATCATCGACTGCAGGATGAAGCCCTCGATCATCGCGTAGGTGAGCGCGCCGGGCACCGGCCGCCCGGCGATCGCGCCCTCGGGGTAGTCCGCCTCGAGAAAGATCGCCTCGAGCATCCCGGTCGTGCCGATGAAGGACACCAGGTCCGCCTCGGTGACCGTGCGCCGGAATGTCCGGAAACGCTGGCCGACGACGAGGTCCTGCCAGTAGAAACCCTGCCCGAGTAGCGGCGCCCGATCGCGTGCGTCGTCGCTCATGTGTCCCCCCGATCAGTCGTTGACCACCACCACCTTGCCCTTGACGCCGCGATTGGCGATCAGCGCGATCGCGTCCCTGGCGCGTTCCAGCGGAAAGCGCTCGCTGACGATCGGCTTGATCTTGCCTTCGACGAACCAGGCCTCGAGCTGCCGCAGGTTGGCCAGATGGCCCGCCGGGTCGTGCTTGGTCGAATCACCCCAGTACACGCCGAGGATCTGGCGCTCCTTGAGCAGCGCGAGGTTGAGCGGGATCTTCGGAATGTCGCCGGCCGCGAACCCTATCACCAGCAGGCGGCCACGCCAGGCGATCGCGCGCAGCGCCTGCTCGGTGTAGCTGCCGCCGACCGGGTCGTAGACCAGGTCGGCGCCCTTGCCGCCGGTCAGCTCGTTGATCCGGTCCTTCAGATTCTCGGTCGAATAGTTGATCGTCTCGTCGGCACCGACCTCGCGGCACAGCGCGAGCTTCTCGTCGGTCGAGGCCGCGGCGATCACGCGCGCGCCCATCGCCTTGCCCACTTCGATCGCGGAGATGCCGACACCGCCCGCGGCGCCCAGCACCACCAGCGTCTCGCCCGGCCGGACCGCGCCGACGTCCTTCAGCGCGTGCAGCGACGTGGCATAGGTGAGCACCAGCGCCGCACCGGTGTCGAAGTCCATCCCGCCGGGCAGCGGCGTCGTGCGCGCGGCATCGGCGACGCACTCCTGCGCGAAGCCGCCGGTGCTCACCAGCGCCATGACCCGGTCGCCGACCTCGAAGCCCTTCGCCTCGGCGCCGACGGCCTTGACGACGCCCGCGATCTCGGCGCCCGGCGCGAACGGCAGCGCCGGCTTGACCTGGTAGCGCCCCTGCACCATCAGCGCGTCCGGGAAGTTCACGCCGGCGGCCTTCACCTGGATCAGCAGTTGCCTGGGCCCCGGCACCGGCGACGGGACCTCACGGACCTGCAGGGTTTCGATCGGGCCGTAGGCCTCGCACAGCAGAGCTTTCATTGAACGCCTTCCTCTGTTTCGTTTCGGGACCCGGACATGGCGTCGCGCGCGTGACGGCGGCGGCGCAGGGGCCACGGCAAGGGCTACATCCTAAGGCAAACTCGACGGCGAGGCTGGCAGTCGCACCGGTACCGCCGGCACGGGCCGCACCGGCGGGCGAGCCGGCGGGCGCGCTGGCCGCTGCGGCGGCGCCCGGTCCGCGTGATGTTCAGCCGGGTCGGCGCGACCATGTAGGATCACGTGTCAATGACAGCGCCGCAATTGGAGAACACCCGTTGATCGATGTCCTGCTCTGGTCCCTGGTCGTCGTCCTGATCGTCGCCGGTATCGCCGGCACCCTGCTGCCCGCGCTCCCCGGCTCGGCGCTGGTCTTCGGCGGGCTGCTGCTGGGCGCCTGGATCGACGACTTCAGCCGCGTGAGCGGGGTCACGGTGGCGGTGCTGGGCGTGCTGACGGTGATCAGCTGGGTCGTCGACTACCTGTCGGGCCTGCTCGGCGCGAAAAAGGTCGGCGCGACGCGCCAGGCGGTGATCGGCGCGGCAATCGGCACGCTGCTCGGCGTCTTCACCGGCCTGTGGGGGCTGATCTTCATGCCGCTCGTGGGCGCCGCGATCGGAGAGTACCTGGCGATCCGCGACACGGTGCGTGCGGGCCGGGTCGGTGTGGCGACATGGATCGGTATGATGATCGGCGCGGTGGTGAAGATCGCGATCACCTTCCTGATGATCGGGGTGTTCGTCGCGGCGCTGCTGATCTGATTCGAGCAGTGGAGCAAGGACGATGACCCGCAAATTCGTTGATCTCTCGATCTATCTCGAGAACGACGTGCTGAGCGACCCGCCGGCGTTCGCGCCGAAGATCGAGTACTTCACGCACGAGAACACGTTCGCGCAGATCGAGCCCTTCTTTCCCGGCCTGCGCAAGGAGGACCTGCCTGACGGCGAAGGCTGGGCGGTGGAGCGAGTGAGCCTGTCGACGCACAACGGCACGCACCTGGACGCCCCCTACCATTTCCACTCCACGATGGACAAGGCACTCGGGCAGAAGAAGCCCGCGATCGCGATCGACCAGGTGCCGCTCGAGTGGTGCTTCCAGCCCGGCGTGAAGCTCGACTTCCGGCAGTTCGGCGACGGCTACGTGGTGACCGCGGCCGACGTCGAAGCCGAGCTCGCCCGTATCGGCCATGCGCTCGTCCCGCTGGAGATCGTGGTCGTGAACACCCGTGCCGGCACCCGCTACGGCCAGCCGGACTACGTGTCCTCCGGTTGCGGGATGGGCTACGAGGCGACGATGTACCTGCTCGAACGCGGGGTGCGGCTCACCGGCACCGACGCCTGGAGCTGGGACGCGCCCTTCGTGCACACCGCCAAGAAGTACGGCGACACGCACGACGCGTCGCTGATCTGGGAGGGGCACAAGGCCGGCCGAGACATCGGCTACTGCCACATCGAGAAGCTGCACAACCTGGAGGCGCTTCCGCCCGACGGTTTCTACATCTCTTGCTTCCCGCACAAGATCCGGGGCGCGTCGGCCGGCTGGACGCGGGCGGTGGCGATCTTCGACGATGCGCTGATGGCGGGGGGATGAGCGCCGGACGCCTGTCGGGTCCGAAGTGGCGCGTGAAACCGGCGAAGGCGCGCGACCGCGTCCGAGGCTCGCGGCCACCGTGCCCGGCGGCTCATTGCTGCGCGCTGGCCTCGCCCGCCGCGATAGCGATCGCCTCCGACAGCGTCGCGCGATCTCCGACGTGATTGGCCAGCACCAGCACCAGCCTGGCGTTCATCAGCGCGGCATCCTCCTCGCTCATGCTTCGCTGGCTGTCGATGAGTTCCTGATAGAACCCGTCCGGGTCAGGAATGTTTGCGGTTCGGATCAAAGCCATCGCGGTCGAACTCCCTCGTCCCTGTCTTGGGCGTGCATGCCGGCGGACGCCGGCGGGCGGGCGCCAGGCGTCACTGCGCGGTGCAGCGCCTGAGCGCGGCACCGACCTTTCGCGCGTCGAACGCACGCCAGCGGGCCGCCACGTGCTGGTCGGGCCGCAGCAGGTACACGGTCCCGGGCCGGGCGTCGTAGCGCTGCGCGAGCAGCCCCTGCGCATCGCGCAGGTCGGCGCCGGGCGGGTCGTCGCGACCGCCGACGGTCAGCACCTTCAGTGCCACCGGGCCTGCGTCGAGCGCGGCCGTGTCCGGGCGCGACCCGAAGACGAGCAGCGTGAAGCCGTCGCCGATTCCGTTCAGAAACCAGCCCGGCTTCGCGCTGCGCTCCACCGGCGCGTCCGCACAGTTGGTGCCGGGACGCATCCGGCCTTCGAACGGCGACTCGTCCGGCGTGTTCAGCGACGAGTCCAGGTACGGCGTCGGCGACGACAGCCTGCCGCTGTTGACCAGCGGTCGCGCGAAGGCTTCATGCTCGGCCAGCCCGAGCACCGCGTTGCGGTAGACGAGACTGCCCTTGCTCTTGGGCGTGATGAAGTCGGTGGATCGCGTGGAGTTCAGCAGATTGTCGTCGGCCGCGAATGCGCGCTCCTCGTCGTAGCTGTCGAGCAGGGTCTGCGGCGCCTTGTCGGCCAGCACCAGCTGAAGCTTCCACGCGAGGTTGTCGATGTCCTGCACGCCGGTGTTCGCGCCGCGCGCGCCGAACGGCGACACCTGGTGCGCCGCGTCGCCGGCAAACAGCACGCGACCGTACCGAAGCCTGTCGATGCGCCGGCAGGCGAACTGGTAGATCGACACCCATTCGAGCTCGAACTCCACGCCCGGCAGCATCGCCTGGATGCGCGGGATCACCTTCTCGGGTTTCTTCTCCTCGACCGGATCCGCGTCCCAGCCGAGCTGGAAGTCGATGCGCCAGACGTTGTCGCACTCCTTGTGCAGCAGCACGGACTGGCCCCGATGGAACGGCGGGTCGAACCAGAACCATCGCTCGGTCGGGAAATCGGCCTTCATCACCACGTCGGCGATCAGAAACCGGTCCTGGAAGAACTTCCCGGTGAACTCCGCGCCCACCATGCGCCGCAGGTCGCTGTTGGCGCCGTCGCAGGCGATCACCCAGTCCGCCTGCATCTCGAACGCGCCGTCGGGCGTTTCGACGGTGAGCGTCGCGCAGTCGTCGTCCTGCACCAGGTCGACCGCCTTGTGCTTCCAGCGAAGATCGACCAGCGGACTCGCCCTGCACCGCTCGACCAGATACTCCTCGAGGTAGTACTGCTGCAGGTTGATCATCGCGGGCATCTTGTGCCCTTCTTCCGGGAGCAGGTCGAACTGGTAGACGAGGTCGTCGCGGAAGAACACCTTTCCCCGCTGCCAGCTCACGCCCTTGGCGACCATCGGCGCCGCGCACCCCAGCCGGTCCCAGATCTCGAGAGGGCGCTTCGCGTAGCACACGGCGCGCGAGCCGATGCTCACCGTGTTGTTGTCGTCGAGCACCACCACTGGAATTCCCCTGCTCGCGCAGTCGAGCGCGGCGGTGAGGCCGATCGGGCCGGCGCCCACGACGACGACCGGGTGGCGCACGGTGCGGCCGTTGCGCTGCTCCTGCGACTGGACGTATGGAAACTCCGGGTAACGGTAGGTGTGAAGCACTTGCTGTGGCCCTCCTGGTCGTGCGCGCCGGATCAATCGTCGGCGACACCCGACAGTTCAGCTTCGTGCAGCCAAGCGGCGTGCCGCGGCGCGCGCCTGGTGCGGCTCCACTCCTCGAGCATCGGCCACTTGGCCTCGTCGAGCTTGCGCATCATCTCGGGGGTCGCGGTGTCGGCAGCGAGCTCGAGCCGATGGCCGTTCGGATCGAAGAAATAGATCGACTTGAAGATGGTGTGGTCGGTGACGCCGATCACGTCGATGCCGGCCGCTTCGAGCCGGGCCTTGGTCTCCTCGAGCTCGGCCACGCTGCCGACCTTGAAGGCGATGTGCTGGACCCAGGCCGGGGTGTTCTCGTCACGCCCCATCTCGGGCGAGTTCGGCAGCTCGAAGAACGCGAGGATGTTGCCCCCGCCCGCGTCGAGGAACAGGTGCATGTACGGATCTGGCTCGTGCGTGGAGGGCACGTGGTTTTCGGCGATCGCGAGAACGAAGTCCATGCCGAGATGCTGCTGGTACCACTCGACGGTCTGCTTGGCGTCGCGGCAGCGGTATGCGACGTGGTGCATGCGCTGGAGTTTCATGGCGGTTCTCCCATCGGGGATCGGCTCGGATCAGGGATCGTATCTTTCGCAACTGTCGATTGTCAATATGGTTGCATTTGATACTATTTGTGCGTCAGTACCGATCCGAACCGGGAGCGAGGCTTCATGAGATCCGCAGCGCGCCGACACGCAGACCGCGGCCGGGACGAGACCGGCTCGACCGCGGCCTCGCGCAAAGGCAGGAGCGCCGGGGCCGGGGCCGGCGCGACTGCGCACACTCCACGGACCGGCGGGCGCAACGAATCGCCGATGGAACTGGCGAACTTCTTCCCGTATCGACTCGCGGTGCTCTCGGAGGCGGTGAGCCACGCGATCGCCAGGGTGTACGCCGCACGCTTCGATCTGACGCGCGACGAGTGGCGTGTGCTGGCCGCCCTCGGGGAGGCCGGCACGATGAATACGCAGGCGGCGCTGCTCTTCACCACACTCGACAAGGTCCAGGCCAGCCGTGCGGTGCAGCGCATGGAGCGCAAGGCGCTGATCGAGCGTGAGAAGGACGCCACCGACCGGCGCAACCGGATCCTGCGCCTGACGCCGGCCGGACGCGCGCTCTACCGACGGATCGTACCGGTGGTGAAGGCGCGCGAGGCGTTCCTGCTGGAAGGGCTCGACGCGCACGAGCGCGCCACGCTCGATCGCGTCATCGCCCGTCTGATGGACCGGGCGCGGGAGCTGGAGACGCGCTGAGCAACTGATCGATCTGCGCGTCCTTCGACGCCCAGAGGTCCTGCAGCCAGCGCTGCACCGTCTTGCGATACTTCGTATCCCCCGCGTAGTCTCCGCCCAGCAGATGCGCGGGGATCTCCCGCCGCTGCACGCGCACGATCACCTCGGGCATGCGTCCGCAGAGGAAGTCCCAGAAGCTGGGGGCTCCGCCCGGATAGACGATCGTCACGTCGACGAACGAATTGAACTTCGAGCCCAGAACGCCGAGGGCGAGCGCGAGCGCACCCGCCTTCGGCTTGAGCAGGTGCCGGTACGGCGAACGCTGCGCATCGTGCTTCGGGACTGTGAAGCGCGTGCCTTCGGCGAAGTTCATCACGCTGGTGGGAACCAGTGCGAACTTCTCGCAGGCTCGCCGCGTGGTCTCGAGATCCTCGAAGCGCTTTTCGGGGTGGGACCTCAGGTAGGCATCCGAGTGCCTTCGCATGAACGGGAAATCGAGCGCCCACCAGGCCAGGCCCATGACCGGGACGTAGAGCAACTGGCGCTTCAGGAAGAACTTCAGCATCGGGATGCGCCGGTTGAACATGCGCTGGAGCACGAAGATGTCGACCCAGGACTGGTGATTGCAGTTCACCAGGTACCAGCCCCGGTATTCGAGCGTGTCCACACCGGCGACGTCCCACCGCGCCCGCTGGGTCAGGCGCATCCAGGCACTGTTGCCCGCGACCCAACTGGTTGCGATCGCGTTGAGCACCGTGTCCAGGACGGCGCGCACGGCGCGCAGCGGCAGCAGCAGCTTGATCAGCGCAAAGGCGAACAGCAGCGAACACCAGAACAGCGTGTTGAGCACCAGCAGCGTGAACGCGATGACGCCGCGGACCGGGGGAGGCAGGAAGCTCAGCATGTTCTGTCGGCGCAGCGCGCGCTTCGGCGGGCCGCACCTCCGATCGTCATTGCTGCTCGTTCGCCCGCTGGTAGAGCTTCTGCATGCCGCCCAGCCACCGGTCGTAGTCGGCGGTCTTGCGCCGCAGGTACTCGAGCACCTGCGGATGGGGCAGCACGAGAAAGCGTTCGTCGCGCATGGTCTGCACCACTTCATCGGCGACGGCCTCGGCGCTCAGGATGCCGTCGACGCCGGCCGAACCGCCGTCGCCGGGCACCATCCCGGTCCGCACCGCCTGCGGGCACAGGCACGACACCCCGAGTCCGCGCCGCCCGTAGGCGATCGACAGCCACTCCGCCAGTGCCACCGCCGCGTGCTTGGTCACGCCGTAGGGCGCTGACTCGACGATGTTCAGCAGTCCCGCCGCCGACGCGGTGACGATGAAGTAGCCGCCGCCGCGCGCGAGCATCGGCTCGACGACCGCGCGCGCCGCCCAGACGTGGGCCATCACGTGGATCTTCCACATGCTTTCCCACAGCTCGTCGCTCGCCTCGGGACCACCGCTTCCGATGATTCCGGCATTCGAGAAGAACACGTCGACCCGGCCGAACCGCTTTTCGGCCTGCTCGACCAGGTCGCGGATGTCAGCCTCGCGGCTCACGTCGCACCGGACCGCCAGTCCGGACACCGCGTCGGCCACCGGCTTCAGGCCGGCCTCGTTCAGGTCCGCAACGACCACGCCGGCGGCGCCTTCGGCAGCGAACTTC
>JAHEDO010000271.1 GCA_024641185.1 Burkholderiaceae bacterium
GCAACCGCACCTGGCATGCCTACCTGAGCACGCAGGGGACGAAGGGCCTGAACGACCCCAACGTCGTGCACGCGCGCGACCGCATCGGCACCGGGCCCTGGTACAACGCCAAGGGCGTGCTGATCGCGAGGAACGTCGCGGAGCTGCATTCCGAGCGCAACAACCTGAACAAGGAGACCGCGATCGACGAACGCGGGCGCATGGTCAACGGCCGCACCGAGAAGCCCAACCACCACGACATCCTGACGGGATCACGCCCGGACGGCACTGCGTTCCCGCCCGTCGCGCGCTTCGCCGATCGCACCTGCGGCAACTGGACCAGGGGCGGGTCCGACGGCGCCGCGATGACCGGCCACCACGACCGCTCGGGTCCGATCGACCACTCGTGGGCCACCTCCTGGAACTCGGGACACGAGACCGTGGGCTGCAGCCAGTCCGCACTGGCGGTCACGGGGGGCGCGGGGCTGTTCTACTGCTTCGCGGCCAAATAGCCGGCGGGCCGCGCTCAGTGCGCCGGACGCGAGCGCCGTGGCGAATCCCGCCTCGCCCGCGATGTTCTCTCCCGCGGCCAGCGGGATCTGGCTCAACTCGCGCAGCCGCAGCCAGTGGGCCCACGGCCGGTCGGCGCGCAGCGGCTCCTCGAGCCAGCGCAGCTCGAAGGCTTCCAGCGCCGGCAGCATCGCCCGCGCCTCGTCGAGCTCCCACGCCTGGTTCGCGTCCGCCATCAGCGCCGCCTGCGGGCGCATGTCGCACCTCAGGGTCACGATGCTGTCCGACCTCGCGTCCCGCTGGAAGTCGACGCGCTGGGCGGTCGAAAAACTGCAGCTCGCGGCGATCCTCGCCTTCGCCACCGACAGCCCGATGGTGTTCGCCTCCCAGGCCATCCTGAACGGTGTCAACCAGTATCCGCTGCTCGCGATCCCGGCCTTCATCCTCGCCGGCGTGCTGCTCGGCCTGCTGGCGATGCTGGCGCTGATCACGATGGTGCCGCAGATCAGCCTCTGGCTGCCCAGTCTGATGAAGTAGGACCTGGCGCCCTCGCCCGCAGCGGCGAACCGCGTGTTCGGAGCCCCGACTCCCGGGGCGTGGCCTCTCCGGGCGACGGCCTCTGCAGTAAGCTTCGCCGATGTCCTTCGAACGCCCCGCCCAGCGCCCGCCGTCGCTGCGACAGTTCTTCGCCGACTTCGGCGGCGTGTACGCCGCCAACGGCCTGATTGGCTTCATCTTCGCGGCGAGCGGGCCGGTCGCGATCATCCTTTCGGTGGGCATCGCCGGCGGGCTGTCGCAGTCGGACCTCGCGTCCTGGATCTTCGGTTCCTTCGCGATCAACGGCGTGCTGAGCATCGCTTTCTGCTGGTACTACCGACAGCCGCTGGTGTTCTTCTGGACGATCCCGGGCGCGGTGCTGGTCGGGCCGGCGCTGGGCCACCTGAGCTTTCCCCAGGTGATCGGCGCCTTCCTCGCGGCCGGCGTGCTGATGCTGGTGCTGGGACTCTCGGGCTGGTTCAAGCGCGTGATGCAGGCACTGCCGATGCCGATCGTGATGGGCATGGTCGCCGGCGTGTTCATGAAGTTCGGCGTCGACCTGGTGCTCGCGCTGCGCGACGACCTCGCGCTCGCCGCACCGATGGCACTGGTCTTCGTCGTGCTGAGCGCGGTGCCCGCGCTGGGGCGGCGCCTGCCGCCGCTGATCGGCGCGATGATCTTGGGCGCGCTGCTGATCGCGGCGTACGGGACCTTCGACCCCGCGGGCGCGGCGGGCGACGCGCTGGTGCGTCCCAACCTGTACGCGCCGGAGTTTTCCTGGCAGGCGATGCTGGAACTCGTGGTGCCGCTCGCGGTCACGGTGCTCGTGGTGCAGAACGGCCAGGGCTTCGCGGTGCTCGAGGCGGTCGGGCACAAGGCGCCGATCAATGCGGTCACCATCGGCTGCGGCGCGTGGTCGATGGTCACCGCGATGGTGGGGTCGGTGTCCACCTGCCTGACCGGCCCGACCAATGCGCTGATCTCGAGTTCCGGCGAGCGCCACCGGCACTACACCGGTGGCGTGCTGGTGGGCGTGCTGGCGATCGCGTTCGGGCTGTTCGCGCCGCTGTTCACTCGGCTGATGCTCGCATCGCCCAAGGCCTTCATCGCGACCATCGCGGGGCTGGCGATGCTGCGCGTGCTGCAGACCGCGTTCCACGTGTCGTTTCGCGAGCGCTTCACGCTGGGCGCGCTGGTCGCGTTCATCGTGACGGTCGCCAACGTGCCGATCTTCAACATCGGCGCGCCGTTCTGGGGACTGGTGTTCGGCTACCTGATGTCGCGGGTGATGGAGCCGGGGGATTTCGCGATGCTGCGGGCGAAGTGAGCCCTGGCCGCCGATGGCGCCGTGGGCCGGCGATCGGCGCCCGCGAGTCCGCGCCCCGATCGACCTTCCGGCCGTAGCGCCTCGGCGCGCAGACGCAGGCGCGACTCTGGCATATTCAGACTTCGATCCGATCAATCCGTCAGAGCGAGCGCGTGATGACCACGACCGAGATGAACCTTCAGCAGTGGGTCGGCAAGAGCGAGACCGTGGTCGATCTCGCCACTCCGACGCCGTACGCCGCGTTGTCGGCGACGCTGGACCACCCGGCCGACCGGCCGGCGGCCGGCACGCCGCTGCCGGCGCTGTGGCACTGGCTGTACTTCCTGCCGCTGTACCGGCAATCGGAGATCGGGCCCGACGGCCACGCGCGCCGCGGCGGGTTCCTGCCGCCGGTGCCGCTGCCGCGCCGGATGTGGGCGGGCAGCCAGCTCGAATTCCGCGACCCGCTGTGCGTGGGCGACACGCTGACCCGGGTCTCGACGATCGAGAAGGTCACCGAGAAGTCCGGCCGCACGGGCACGCTCGTGTTCGTGAAGGTGCGCCACGAGATCTTCCGGGGCGAGGCCGGCGCAGCGCCTGCACTGGTCGAGTTCCACGACATCGTGTACCGCGACGCGGCGCGACCGGACGATCCGGTGCCCGCGCCGCAGGCCGCACCGCCAGCCGCGACCTGGCGGCGCACGATCGTGGCCGACGACGTGCTGCTGTTCCGCTACTCGGCGCTTACCTTCAACGGTCACCGGATCCACTACGACCGCCGCTACGTGACCGGGGTCGAGGGCTATCCGGGACTGGTGGTGCACGGCCCGCTGATCGCGACGCTGCTGCTCGACCTGCTGCGCCGCGAACGCCCCGAAGCGACGGTGACCGGTTTCAACTTTCGCGCGGTGCGCCCGACCTTCGACCTGAACCCGTTCAGCGTGTGCGGCGAGCCGGCGGCGGACGGCCGCAGCGTTCGTCTGTGGGCGCAGGATCACGACGGCTGGCTGACGATGGACGCGACCGCGACGCTGGCATGACGGACGCTGTCGAAGGTACGAACACGACGGGTCGATCATGACCAGGCCGCTGGACGGCATCACCGTCGTCAGCCTGGAGCACGCGATCGCGGCGCCGTTTGCCACGCGCCAGCTCGCCGACCTCGGCGCGCGAGTGATCAAGGTCGAGCGGCCGGGCGTCGGCGACTTCGCGCGCGCCTACGACGAGCGGGTGCGCGGGATGGCCTCGCACTTCGTCTGGACCAACCGCTCCAAGCAGAGCCTGACGCTGGACGTCAAGCATCCGAAGGCGCGCGAGATCCTGCAGCGGCTCATCCTCGAGCAGGCCGACGTGGTCGTGCAGAACCTCGCGCCCGGCGCGGCGGCGCGGCTCGGGCTGTCGTACGAAGCGCTCGCCGCGCGCAAGCCCGGCATCATCGTCTGCGACATCTCGGGCTACGGCGGCGACGGCCCCTACCGCGACCGCAAGGCCTACGACCTGCTGATCC
>JAHEDO010000272.1 GCA_024641185.1 Burkholderiaceae bacterium
GAGTTCCTGGCGGGCGTCAGTGTGCCGGCCCTGCAGACGGTCTGGGTCGCGATGCTGCCGTGGTTGTCGACCATCGTCGGGTTGACACTGCTCTATCGGATTATTCCCAACGCGCCGGTGCGCTGGCGCGACGCGCTCTTCGCGGCACTGCTGGCCGCCGTGGTGCTCGAGTTGCTCAAGCGCGGCATGGGCTTCCAGGCCGCGCGCCTGCCCACATACACGATCGTGTACGGCGCGTTCGCGGCGGTGCCGCTGTTCCTGATCTGGCTGTTCATGCTGTGGCTGACCGTCCTCGGCGGCGCGCTGGTGGCCGCCAGCGCGCCCTACTGGGGCGCGGGGCCCGAAGCGGCATTGCGCCCCAGCCCCGCGGCGCGCTTCGCGCTCGCCGCCGCCGTGCTCGGGCGGCTGGTCGATGCGAGCCGCGAGGGGCGTGCGACACTGCCGGCGGACGAGCTGCGCGATCTGTTCGCCAGTGATCCGGACCGGGCCGCGAAAACCGTCGGCTTGCTGGGTTCCCTCGGCTACGTCGATCGTCTCTGGCGGCTTGGACCGGCGCAGTCACGCGAAAGCGAGCCACTGATCTGGACCGAGCTCTGGGCGCTCGCGCCGGGCGCGGGGTCGCGGTCGCTGCGCCCGCTGTTCGAGTGCCTCTGGCGGGCTCGGCCGGCGAGCGCCGTGGCGCTATCGGACGTCTTCGACGTCGGTGCGATCGACACTCCGCTCGAGCGTCGTTGATCGCAGGCTCGCCACCACCGCGTCACCTGTCCGCGCTTTCGGCCCCAACGGATTGTGCCAGCAGTGGCGCGAGAAAGCGCCGGAGGGCGCCGAGCACCGCGTCCGGGCGCTCGGACATCGAGCTGTGCCCGCAGCGCGGGATGGTCACGACTTCGGCCTTGCGGCATGCGGCGATGAGCGCGCCTGCGGCCTTGGGTGGCGTCATCATGTCGCGCTCGCCGAGGACGAAGATCGCGGGGCAGGCCAGTGCGGCCGCTCGCTTCCCGCCCTCCGAGTAGGCGTTGCAGGCACTGAAGTCGTTGAGCAGCACGCCGGGTGGCTGCCGTTCCATCAGGCGAAGGTTCTCGACGAACACCGAAAAGCCGGGACCCGGATTGCCCGGCCGGTGGGTGATGCCGCTGTGCGACCAGAGGTTGATCATTTCAAAGGCTCGAGGCTCGTCGTCTCGCGCCGCCGTCAGCAGAGCGTCCGACACCTTCATCGGGAAGGCGGTCGCCACCAAGGCGACGCCGTCGATGCGATCAGGCGCCTGGCCGGCGGCCTCGAGCGCGATCAGCGATCCCATGCTGTGGCCGACGAGGCAGGCGCGACGCGCGCCCGCTGCGTCGAGCAGCGCCAGGACCCAGTTCGCCATCTCCTCGACGCTCGTCAGCGCCGGGCCCGCGCTGCGGCCATGGCCGGGCAGATCGACCGCGAGCACCGCGTATCCGTGATGCGCCAGGTAACGCGACTGCAGGATCCAGACACTGTGATCGTGCTGGGCGCCGTGCACGAACACGACCACTGGCCGCGTGGCGTCGAATGGCCGCCCGCCGGTGTATGCGTAGGCCTCGCGGCCCGCGACGTCGAGTTTCATCGATCGAATCTCCTTTTCCGGCGGGCGCGCGACCGGCGGACGCTGCGCTCCCCGAACGGCTGCTGCAATGTCGGTGCCCGGATCAGCCCTTCTCGGCGGCGCGGAACGCGCGCTTGAGGTCGGCGATCAGGTCGTCGGTGTCCTCGAGCCCCACCGACAATCTCAGCGTCCCTTCGCCGATTCCTGCGGCGGCGAGCGCCGCCGAGTCCATCCGGAAATGCGTGGTCGACGCCGGGTGGATCACGAGCGAGCGGGCATCGCCGACGTTGGCAAGGTGCGAGAAGATCTGCAGCGCCTCGACGAAGCGTCGACCCGCGGCGCGATCCCCCTTCAGATCGAAACTGAACACCGCACCGGCCCCTCTCGGAAGAAGGCGCCGCGCGAGCGCGTGGTCCGGGTGCGACTCGAGCGACGGATACGCGACCCGCGAGACCGCCGGGTGCGCGTTGAGGAACTCGGCGATGCGCTGTGCGTTGGCGACGTGCTTTTCCATGCGCAGCGACAGCGTCTCGATGCCCTGCAGGATCTGGAATGCGTTCATCGGGCTCATGCAGGCCCCGAAATCGCGCAGTCCTTCGCGACGCGCGCGCAGCAGGAACGGGGCGACGGTCGACTCCTCGGCGAACACCATGCCGTGAAAACCCTCGTAGGCCTGGGTCAGTTCGGGAAAGCGCCCCGAAGCCTCCCAGTCGAAGCGTCCGCTGTCGACCAGGAGCCCGCCCACGACGGTGCCGTGCCCGCACAGGAACTTGGTCGCCGAGTGGTAGACGAGGTCGGCGCCATGGTCGAAGGGCCGCATCAGGTAGGGCGTGGTGAAGGTGGAGTCGACGAGCAGCGGAATGCCGTTGTCGTGCGCGATCTGCGCCACGTTCGGGATGTCGAGAACGTCGAGCCCCGGGTTGCCCACGGTCTCGCCGAACAGCAGCCGGGTCTCCGGCCGGATCGCCGCGCGCCAGCCCTCGAGCTTGCGCGGATCGACGAAGGTGGTCTTGATGCCGAACCGGCTCAGCGTGTAGTGCAGCAGGTTGTGGGAGCCGCCGTACAGCGCGGTCGAGGCGACCACGTGACTGCCGGCGCCGGCGAGCGTGGCGATCGCCAGGTGCAGCGCCGCCTGGCCGCTGGCGGTGCCGATCGCTCCGACACCGCGCTCGAGTGCGGCGATCCGCTCTTCGAGCACCGCCACGGTCGGGTTGCTGATCCTGGAATAAACGTGCCCGGCCTGCTCCATGTTGAACAGGGCCGCGGCCTGGTCCGAGTCCTGGAACACGAACGCGGTCGACAGGTAGATCGGCGTGGCGCGTGCGCCGAAATCGCTGTCGGGGCTGGCACCCGCGTGCAGCGAGAGTGTGTCGAATCCGAAATAGTCGGGTTGGCTCATCGGAAAATCGTAGCATGCGCGGCAGGCGGTGCTGCAAGTGCTGCGCGACCCGTCGGTGACCGGTCGCAATGGCGGGCGCAGCGCGCGGGTGCGGACACTGCGGTCCCGGTGAGCGACAATGTGGTCGCGATCGCGTTTGGACGCATTGCGCATCGATCCGTCGGAGGGGTCTGCGAGCGGTGGAGATGGGAGACAAGCCGGTGTTCAGGGTCGGCGTGGCAGGGCTCGGTGCCCGAGAGCTGCGGCTGATCGACGTCGTATTCCGGCACAGTCGGTACAACCGGTACGCGTTCCGCCTGGCCGATGCCGCGGGGGGCGACGATTGCGACATTCTGATCGCGGGCGATGCGCCGCCGAACGGGCGCCGCGAGATCGAGTCGGCGCGTGCGAACGGAAGCAGGCCGCCGGTGATCGAGGCGCTGCCGCGGGGTTCCACGGGCCCGACAGGTGGCGCCGGTCATGCCATCGCGATCGACAGGCTGCCGCTGCAGCTGCTGCCCGTCCTGAACCGTGTCGTCGAGCAGGAGCTGCTCAACGCCGCGCCCGCTGTCGAGGATGAGCGTGTCGCCGCCGCAGTTCCAGTAGCGGCTCCAGAGGAGCGCGCGGACGAGCCGGGAACGGAGCACGCGCCCGCGGATGCGTCCGATGATGCGGGCGGTCGGGATGCCGTCGAGTCGCCGGTGGCCGCCGCTGTCGCGACGGGCTGGCAGTCCGAAGCGCAGGCGTCGGAAGAGCCGGCTCGCGAGGCGTCGAGCGTGGAACTCTCGAGCGCCGATGCGTCGACCGCTGAGATTCCAGGCGCTGATTCGTCGAGCCTGGAAGTGCCGAGTCCCGAGCCGTCACGCGTCGAGTCGGTCGACGAAGA
>JAHEDO010000058.1 GCA_024641185.1 Burkholderiaceae bacterium
CCCGGAAGATGAACGGGAAGCACAGCACGTTGTTCACCTGGTTGGGATAGTCGGAACGGCCGGTCGCGACGATCGCGTCGTCGCGCACCGCGCTCACCTCCTCGGGCATGATCTCCGGCGTCGGATTGGCGAGCGCGAAGATCAGCGGCCGCGGCGCCATTCGCGCGACCATGTCCTGCTTCAGCACGCCGGCCGCCGACAGTCCGAGGAAGACGTCCGCGTCCTCGATGATCTCCGCGAGCTTGCGCTTGTCGGTGGGCTGGGCGAAACGCTCCTTGTCCGGGTCCATCAGCTCCTTGCGGCCCTGGTAGACGACGCCGGCGAGGTCCGCGACCCAGATGTTCTTCTCCGGCAGTCCCAGGTCGACCAGCAGGTCCAGGCAGGCGAGCGCGGCGGCGCCCGCACCGCTGCACACGAGCTTGACCTTCGAGATGTCCTTGCCGACCACCGCCAGGCCATTGGTCAGGGCCGCGCCCACGACGATCGCGGTGCCGTGCTGATCGTCGTGGAACACCGGGATCTTCATCCGCTCGCGCAGCTTTCGCTCGACGTAGAAGCAGTCCGGTGCCTTGATGTCCTCCAGGTTCACCCCGCCGAAGGTCGGCTCGAGCGCGGCGATCACGTCCACCAGCTTGTCGAGATCGGTCTCGTTGATCTCGATGTCGAACACGTCGATGCCCGCGAACTTCTTGAACAGCACCGCCTTGCCTTCCATCACCGGCTTGGCCGCCAGCGGCCCGATGTTTCCGAGCCCGAGGACCGCCGTGCCGTTGGTCACCACGGCGACCAGGTTGCCCCGGCTCGTGTACCGGAAGGCGGCGGCCGGATCGGCGACGATCTCCTCGCACGCGGCGGCGACGCCCGGGGAATACGCGAGCGCGAGGTCGCGCTGATTGGTCAGCTGCTTGGTCGGCGTGACCGAGATCTTTCCCGGACTGCCCTGCTCGTGATACTCGAGTGCGGCGCGTCGGAAGGTGGGATCCATGGGGGTCGACATGTCATTGGCCTCGGGAGACGGCGGGGACCGTCATTATCCGCCACCGAGCGGGCTCGGACCCGCCGCGCGGCCCGAATGCCCGGCGGGCGTCGAAGATCCGCGCGCCGCCCGCAATGCCGGCGATCAGCGGGTCCCGGCCAGCGCGGCGTCCAGCACGCGCGCCACGTGCACCGCCTCGCGCTGGGCCCCGTCGCGGATCTGATGGCGGCAGCTGGTGCCGTCGGCGACGACGATCGCGCCCTCACCCGCGTTGCGCACCGCGGGCAGCAGGCCGGCCTCGGCCATCGCCATCGACACCGTCTGGTGCTCGACTTCGTAGCCGAAGCTGCCCGCCATCCCGCAGCAACTCGACTCGATGAGTTCCACCTTCAGACCGGGAATCAGCCCCAGGACGGTCTCGATCGGTCGCACCGCGTCGAAGGCCTTCTGATGGCAGTGGCCGTGCAGCAACGCGCGCTTTTCGGCCAGAGGCCCGAGCGCCAGCCGCAGGCGCCCGGCCTCGTGTTCGCGCGCGAGGAACTCCTCGAACAGGAACGCCTGCGCCGCCAGCTTGCGCGCCGGCTCACCCAGGCCCATCGACAGGAACTCGTCGCGCAGCGTCAGCAGGCAGGAGGGCTCGAGCCCCACGATCGCCACGCCGCGCTCGACGTAGGGCGTGAGCGCCATCACGGTGCGGCGCGCTTCCTCCTTGGCCTCGTCGACGAGACCGCTCGCGAGAAAGGTGCGCCCGCAGCACAGGGGGCGACGCGGATCGGCGTCACCGCCGGCGGGCTTGGCCAGCAGCACCGAATAGCCGGCGGCCTCGAGCACGCGCCGGGCCGCGTGCAGATTCTCCGGCTCGAAGTAGTTGTCGAAGGTATCGGCCCAGAGCACGACTTCGCGGACCTGCGCGGAGACCGCGGCGCCGCCTTCCGGCATCGACGAGTCCGCCGGCGCGACTGGCGCGATGGCCGCCGACCCGGATGCCCCCGTGCGACGCAGGAAGGTGTCGCCCCGCCACCGCGGCAGCGACCGCCCGCGCGCCAGTCCGAGCAGCCGCTCGCTCGCCGCCGCGAGCCCGGGAATCGTGTCGCGCAGGTTGGCCAGCCACCCGAGCCGCGACACGATCGGTGCGTAGCGCGGAAGGAAGGCGACCATCCGGTCCTTCATCCGCAGTCCGTGCTTCTTCCGGTAGTGGTAGAGGAACTCGACCTTCATCTTGGCCATGTCGACGCCGGTCGGGCAGTCGCGCTTGCAGCCCTTGCAGCCGACGCACAGGTCCATGGTCCGGTACATCTGGCGCGAGGTCAGCGCGTCCTCGCCGAGCTGGCCCGACAGCGCGAGCCTGAGCGTGTTCGCGCGCCCCCGCGTCAGGTGCCGCTCGTCGCGCGTGGCCCGATAGCTCGGGCACATCGTGCCGGCGTCGAACTTGCGGCAGTGCCCGTTGTTGTTGCACATCTCGACGGCCTTCGCGAAGCCGCCGGTGGGGTCGCCGCCGGAGCCCGGGGCGCTCGTGCGCTCGGTCGCCGGGTCGTTCTGCACGTTCCAGGCCGACCAGTCGAAGGCCGTCTCCAGGGGGGCAACCGCGTAGCCCGGCGGGAAGCGGAACAGTCGCGCGTCGTCCATCTTCGTCGCGCGCACGATCTTGCCCGGGTTCATCAGTCCGAGCGGGTCGAACAGGTCCTTGACCTCCTCGAACGCCCGAGTGAGCCGCGGGCCGTACTGCCAGCCCACCCATTCGCTGCGCACCAGCCCGTCGCCGTGCTCGCCCGAAAATGCGCCCTTGTACTGGCGCACCATGGCACCGGCCTCCTCGGCGATTGCGCGCATCTTCGTCGCATCGCCCGCGCGCATGTCCAGGATCGGTCGTACGTGCAGCGTTCCGACCGACGCGTGCGCGTACCAGGTGCCGCGGGTGCCGTGGCGCTCGAACACTTCGGTCAACCGCGCGGTGTATTCCGCGAGATGTTCCAGCGGCACGGCGCAGTCCTCGATGAAGCTGACCGGCTTGCCGTCGCCGCGCAGCGACATCATGATGTTCAGTCCGGCCTTGCGGACCTCCCAGAGCGCCTTCTGGCGCTTCTCGTCGACGAGTTCGACCACCGCGCCCGGCAGGCCCAGATCGCCCATCAGCTCGACCAGCACCCTCATGCGGGCCAGCAGCGCGTCGCGATCGTCGCCGGCGAACTCGACCAGCAGCACCGCGTCCGGCTCGCCGATCAGCGCGGCGTCGATGGTCGGCCGGAACACGGGGTTGGCGCGCGAGAGCTCGATCATCGTCCGGTCGACCAGTTCGACCGCGGTCGGCCCGAGCTTCACGATGTGCTGCGCGCTGTCCATGGCGGCGTGGAAGCTCGGAAAGTTCACCACGCCCAGCACCTTGGCGCGCGGCAGCGGCGCGAGCTTCAGGTGCAGCCGCCGGAAGTAGGCGAGCGTGCCTTCGGAGCCGACCAGCAGGTGGGCGAGGTTCACCGATCCGTCGTCGGTGTAGGGACGCTCCGACTGCGGGTGGAAGACGTCCAGGTTGTAGCCGCCGACACGGCGAAGCACCGTGGGCCAGACGCGCGCGATCTCGTCGCGCTCGCGGGCCGCGATCTCGTGCAACCCGGCGACCAGCGCGCCGCTGCGGCCCGAACCCATCGGGCGCCGTCCCCCGGGGCCGAACGGCCCGAAGAACTCCTGCGTGCCGTCAGAGAGCAGCGCGTCGACGCCGAGCACGTTGTGCACCATGTTGCCGTAGGCGATCGACCGCGAACCGCAGGAATTGTTGCCGGCCATGCCGCCCAGCGTGGCCTGCGCCGACGTCGACACGTCCACCGGAAACCAGAGGCCGTGCGGTTTCAGGAAGGCGTTGAGCTGGTCGAGCACGATGCCGGGCTGCACCTCGACGGTGGCTGCCTGCGCGTCGAACGCGACGACCTTGTTCAGGTGCTTGCTGTTGTCGATGACCAGCGCCTCTCCGACCGTCTGGCCGCACTGGCTCGTGCCGCCGCCGCGCGGCAGGATCGGCACGCGCATCTCGCGCGCCATCTCGAACGCGCTGACCACGTCGGCCTCGTCCGCCGGGACGACGACGCCGACCGGCTCGACCTGGTAGATGGACGCGTCGGTGGCGTAGCGGCCACGATCGAAACGACTGAACAGCACCTGCCCCCGGAGCACGCGGCGCAGCCGCTGGGCGAGCCGATTGCGCTCGCGCGACGGCGAGTTCACGAGCCTCACGGCAGCGGGTGCGTCCATTTCGCCTCTCAGGCGCGAAGCTCTTCGAGCACCGCGTCGCGCTTGTGGCGCAGGTGCTGCTCGAGAAGTGCGCGAAGCGCGGGACCGTCCGAACGGATGAGCGCGTCGACCATTGCGGTGTGCTCGACGACCGCGCTGTCCCACTTCTCCCGGTTGAAGTTGGACCGGAAGCGCAGGTTCTGGATGCGCAGGTTGACGCTGTCGTAGGTTTCCGCAAGCACGGGATTGCGCGCGCAGCGGTTGATCGTCTCGTGGATCGCGCGATTCAGCCGGTAATACGCCGGCAGGTCGCGCCGCGCGTGCGCGGCGAGCATCTCGAAGTGGAGCGCCTGAATCTCGTCGAGTTCGGCGTCGGTGCGCCGCTGTGCCGCCAGCTCGCCGGACAGGCCCTCGAGCGCGGCCATCACCTCGAAAAGGTGGTCGACGTCGGACAGCGACAGCACCGCGACGCTCGCTCCACGGTTCGGGTGCAGCTCGATCAGCCGCTCCGCCGCCAGCACCTTGAACGCCTCGCGCAGCGGCGTCCTGGACACCTTCAGCTGTTCGCTCAGCACGCGTTCGTTCAGCCGCGCGCCCGGCGCGATCACGCCTTCTGTGATCAGCTCCCGGATCCTGTCCGCGACCTCTTCGTGCAGCGGCCGCCGCGCGATCGGCAAGGCGGCCTGGAACAACATCGAATCAGTGACCGGGGCAGTTTGCATTCAAGATTCTCGCGGTCTCGCGCTGGGAGGGGCTTGCCTTGGGGCAGTTTTGCATACAAAATGCCAAAAAACAACCCAGGGGTTCGCGATGAAACTCGCCAACGGCCTTGCGCTGAATTCGCATCCGAGCGGCCGCCACTTTCTGCAGATTCCGGGCCCGACCAACGTGCCGGACCGCATCCTGCGGGCGATGGACTACCCGACGATCGATCACCGCGGCCCGGAATTCCAGGCACTCGGCAAGTCGGTGCTCGGCGGGATCCGCAAGATCTTCCAGACCGCCGGACCGGTCGTCATCTACCCCGCGTCGGGCACCGGTGCGTGGGAGGCGGCGCTGGTGAACACCCTGTCGCCCGGCGACGCGGTCCTGATGTGCGAGACGGGTCAGTTCGCGGCACTGTGGAAGAAGCTCGCCGAGCGTCTCGGCCTCGTCGTCGAGTTCATCGCCGGCGACTGGCGCCACGGCGCGGATCCGACGGCGATCGAGGAAAGGCTCAACGCGGATCGCGACCACCGGTTCAAGGCCGTCTGCGTGGTGCACAACGAGACCTCGACCGGCGTCACCAGCCGGATCCCCGAGGTCAGGCGCGCGATCGACCGGACCGGCCACCCCGCCCTGCTGCTCGTGGACACGATCTCCTCGCTCGGCTCGATCGACTACCGCCACGACGAATGGGGCGTCGACGTCACCGTCGCCGGTTCGCAGAAGGGCCTGATGCTGCCGCCCGGACTGTCGTTCAACGCGATCAGCGAGAAGGCACTCGCCGCATCGAAGACATCCAGAATGCCGCGCTCCTACTGGGACTGGAGCGAGATGCTCGGGCCGAACGCCAACGGCTTCTTCCCCTACACGCCGGCAACGAACCTGCTCTACGGTCTGCACGAGTCGATCGCGATGCTGCTCGAAGAGGGCCTGCCGAACGTCTTCGCGCGCCACGAGCGCCACGCCGAGGCGACCCGCAGCGCAACGCGCGCCTGGGGACTCGAGGTCCTGTGCCAGAACCCGGCGGAGTACAGCGCGGCGCTGACCGCGATCGTCACGCCCGAGGGTCACAGCGCGGATGCCTTGCGCAAGGTCGCGCTGTCCAACTTCAACATGTCGCTGGGCCAGGGGCTGGGCAAGGTCGCCGGCAAGGTCTTCCGTATCGGGCACCTGGGCGACTTCAACGACCTGACGCTGGTCGGCACGCTGGGCGGCGTCGAAATGAGCCTGGCGCTCGCCGGCATTCCGCACCGCAAGGGCGGCGTGCAGGCCGCCATCGAGCATCTCACGCGCACAGCGCCGGGCGCTTCGGCGCTTGCGCAGGCGGCCTGAGCAGACCCTGTTTCTAGAGTTGTCATTACAAACGGAGGAGACACCATGAACCGCCATCCCGATCACGTGAAATCCCGGCTGCATCGCCGCGCAGCGCTCATCGCCTGCGGTGCGGCAGTCGCGCTCAGCGCCTGGCTGCCCGCGGCCAGGGCGCAGACCATCGAGCTGAAGTTCGGCCACGTCGGTGCCCCGGGCTCGCTGTTCCAGCTCTCGGCCGACGAGTTCGCGCGTCGCGCGAACGCGAAGCTCGGCGCCAAGGCGAAGGTCGTCGTCTTCGGTTCGAGCCAGCTCGGCTCCGACAAGGAACTGCTGCAGAAGCTCAAGCTGGGCACCGTGGACTTCGCGCTGCCTTCGACAGTGATGAGCAGCGAGGCCGACCTGTTCGGCGTCTTCGAGATGCCCTACCTGGTCAAGGACCGCAAGCACATGGCGGCGATCGAGAAAGCGGTCGTCTGGCCGAAGCTGGCACCGGCCGCCGAGGCCAAGGGCCTGAAGCTCGTCGCGGTCTGGGAGAACGGCTACCGGCACCTGACCAACAACAAGCGCCCGATCAACACGCCAGCCGACCTCGCCGGCATCAAGCTGCGCACCCCCAACGGCAAGTGGCGCGTCCGGATGTTCCAGGAGTACGGCGCCAACCCCAGCCCGATGAAGTTCTCCGAGCTGTTCACCGCGCTGCAGACCGGCGTGATGGACGGCCAGGAGAACCCGCTGACGCAGATCTACAGCGCCAAGCTGAACGAAGTGCAGAAGTACCTGTCGATGTCGGGCCACGTGTACACGCCGGCCTACGTGATGACGGGCGCCAAGAAGTGGGCGAGCCTGCCCGCGGACGTGCGCAAGGTGCTCGAGGACAGCGCCCGCGAGACGCAGGGCTATGTCTACGAGACCGCCGCGAAGCAGGAGATCGAGCTGCTCGACAAGATCAAGGCCAGCGGCATGCAGGTCAACGAGGTCGACAAGCCGGCCTTCGTCGCCGCCAGCAAGAATATCTACGAGGACTTCGGCAAGGAAGTCGCGGGCGCGAAGGAGCTGATCGACACCGCTGTCGCGCTCGGCAAGTAATCGGGTCGACGAGACCGGGATGAAGAGCTTCCGCAGAGGCTACGAGCGCGCGCTCGAGTGGCTGGTGATCGGGCTGATGGCGGCGCTGGCGGTCGAGGTGACGATCGGCGTCGTGTTCCGCTCGATCGGGGAGTCGCTGGTCTGGTACGACGAGATCGCATCGATCCTGCTGGCCTGGCTGACCTTCTACGGCTCTGCGCTGGCGGCGGCGAAGCGGGGGCACATCAGCTGCCCCGAGCTGGTCGCGCTGATGCCGCCGGCACCCCGCACCGCGGTCACGATCGCGGTCGAGGTGCTGGTCATCGGCTTCTTCGGGCTGATGGGCTGGATCGGCTTTCGCGTGCTCGATGTCCTGGCGACCGACTATCTGGTGAGCCTGCCGTCGATCTCGGTGATGTACGTGCAGTCGGTGATCCCGATCTCGGCGGCGCTCATCATCCTCGCGGAAGTGCTGACCTTCGGCGATGCGCTGCGCTGGGCGCGTGCGGAGCGCGCCGTCGGCGCCACCGCCGATTCGGCGGCGCACGAAGCCTCGCACTGACGGCAGCGGAGGTTCCTCTTGGAAATGGTCCTGCTGTTCGCCTGCGTGCTCGGGCTCGTGGTCCTGAACGTGCCGATCGCGGTGGCGTTGGGCGTCGTCGCGGTCGCCGCGATCTGGCTGGTGCAGGGCAGCGCGGCGCTGCTCAATCTGCCGATCGTGCTGTACAGCGCGGCGACGAACTTCCCGCTGCTCGCGATCCCCTTGTTCATCCTCGCCGGTGCGATCATGAACGCGTCGGGGATCTCGAATCGCCTGATCGCCTTCGCCACCGCGCTGCTCGGCTTCATCCGCGGCGGGCTGGCGATGGTGTCGATCGGCGCGTCGCTCTTTTTCGCCGAGATTTCCGGCTCGGCGGTCGCCGACGTGGCGGCGCTGGGTTCGATCACCATCCCGGCGATGAAGAAGAAAGGCTATCCCGCGCCGCTCGCCGCCGCGGTGATGTCCTCGTCGGCGACGCTCGCGGTGATCATCCCGCCGTCGATCCCGATGATCCTCTATGCGGTGATGGCGGAAGCATCGGTCGTCCAGCTCTTCGTCGCGGGCATCGTGCCGGGGATCCTCGGCGGCATCGGACTGATGAGCGTGGCCTATTGGTTCGCGCGCCGCTACGACCTGCCGACCGAGCAGGAGTTCCGCTGGTCCGAGGTCCGAAGAACGGCGCGCGAGGCGATGTGGGCGTTCCTGTTGCCGCTGATCATCCTCGGCGGCATCTTCGGCGGCGTGGTCACCGCGACCGAGGGCGCTGCGCTCGCGGTCCTCGCGGCGCTGGCGGTGGGACTGTTCATCTACCGGGAGCTGGACCTGGCGCACTTGCGAGCCGCGATGCTCGAAGGCGGTATCCAGACCGCGGTCGTCATGCTGCTGGTGGCGACCTCGGCCCTGCTGGGCGTCTACCTGACCGAGACTCAGGCGCCGCAACAGCTCGCCAAGTCCGTCACCGAGATCACCTCGAACAAGTGGCTGATCCTGATGCTGCTGAACCTGTTCTTCCTGCTGATCGGCTGCTTCCTGCACTCGGCGGCGGCGATCATCCTGGTGGTGCCGATCGTGATGCCGCTGGTGAAGGCCGCCGGAATCGATCCGGTGCACTTCGGGCTGATCGTCACGATCAACCTGGGCATCGGGCAGCAGACCCCGCCGGTGGCGAGCGTGCTGATGGTCGCGTGCTCGATCGCCAAGGAGAGCGTCTGGGCAGTCTCGAGGGTGAACGTCTACTTCATCGGCGTGCTGCTCGCGATGCTGCTGTTGGTCACCTACGTGCCGATCACCGGACTGGGTCTGGTGAACCTCTTCTATCGGTGACCGGGCCCGCCTGGCAATGCGCGAAGCGATGACGGGTTCGACCGGGCCCCGGCCGCTGGACGGCGTGCGCGTGCTCGAGCTCGCGCAGATCATGGCCGGGCCGACCACCGGAATGATGCTCGCCGACCTCGGCGCCGACGTGATCAAGGTCGAGAAGATCCCCGGGGGCGACGACTCGAGGCTGTATCGCGAGCCGCGCGTGGGCGGCGTCTCGGCGCCCTTCATGATGCTCAACAGGAACAAGCGCGGCATCGCGATCGATCTGAAGAACCCCAGGGGCAAGGCGGTCCTGCTTCGGATGGTCGAGTCGGCCGACGTGCTCACCGAGAACTACCGGCGCGGCACGCTCGAGAAGCTCGGCCTGGGCTACGACGTGCTCTCGAGGATCAACCCCGGGCTGATCTACTGCGCGGTCTCAGGCTACGGGCGCAGCGGACCGATGGCGGATCGCGGCGGGTTCGACCTGATCGCGCAGGGCTTCACCGGACTGATGAGCATCACCGGCGAGCCCGGCCGCGCACCGGTGAAACCCGGCAACTCGGTGGCCGACATCAACGCCGGCATCCTGGCGGCGCTGGGGGTTCTCGCGGCCTACGTGCAGAAACTCAAGACCGGGCGCGGCCAGGTGGTCGAGACCTCGCTGATGGAAGCGGCGCTGCAGCAGACCTACTGGCACGCGGCGATCTTCTTCGCCACCGGCGTTTCGCCCGGGCCGCTGGGGTCGAGCCACGTGCTCGCCGCGCCCTACCAGGCCTTCAGAACCGCGGACGGTTACGTCAACATCGGCGGCGCGAACCAGTCGAACTGGGAGCGGATCGCCGACGTGCTCGGCCACCCGGAGTGGAAGACCGATCCGCGCTTCGCCGACAACGCCGGCCGCATGCGCAACCTCGCCGCACTCGTCGCCGAGATGGAGGCGGTGCTCGCGACGCGACCGTCGCACAGCTGGATCGAAGCCTTCGACGCGGCGGGAGTTCCGGCCGGCCCGGTTCATTCGATCGGGGAAGCGCTCAGCCACCCGCAGGTGTCGGCGCGCGACATGGTGGTCGAACTGGACCATCCGCAGGCCGGACACACGCGCGCGCTGGGATTTCCGATCAGCCTGTCCGACACGCCGGCGCGGGTCACGCGCCCGGCGCCGACGCTGGGCCAGCACACCCGCGAGATCCTCGCCGAGACCGGGTACGGCGAGGCGGAGATCGAGGCGCTGATCGCCGAGGGCGTGGTCCGGATCGAGTGAGCGGTGGGGTCCGCACGCCAAGTAGAGTCGCCCGAGCGATGACGAATCGCGCGGGATTCGCCGCGAGTAGAATCGGGCCCTCCCGCTGAAGTTCCCGATGACGCTGCCCACGCTCGCCCACCGCACCGGCCAGATCCAGCCGTTCCACACGATGGAGCTGCTCAAGCGCGCCCGCGCGCTCGAGCTCACCGGCAAGCCGGTGATTCACATGAGCATCGGGGAACCGGATTTCACCGCGCCCGAGCCGGTGGTCGCGGCGCTGGAACGCGCGGTGCGCTCGGGACACACGCAGTACACCGGCGCGATGGGAATCGAACCGCTGCGCTCGGCGATCGCCCGCCACTACGGCGAGCAGCACGGGCTGGATATCGCCCCGTCGCGCATCGTGGTGACCGCGGGCGCCACCGGGGCACTGACCCTCGCATGCTGCGCGCTGGTGAACCCCGGCGACCGCGTGCTGATGACGGACCCGAGCTACCCCTGCAACCGGCACTTCGTCGCGGCCTACGACGGCATCCCCGAACTGGTGCCCGTCGGCCCGCAGACGCGCTTTCAGCTCACGCCGGAGCTGCTGCGCAAGCACTGGCGCGAAGGGGTCAAGGGAACGCTGCTCGCATCACCCGCGAATCCGACCGGAACATCGATCCCGTTCGACGAGTTGTCGCGCATCGTCGAGGCCTCGCGCGAACGCGGCGGATTCTCGATCGTCGACGAGATCTACCTGGGACTGAGCTACGACACGCGTCCGCGCTCGGCACTCGCGCTCGGCGAGGACGTCATCGTCACGAACAGCTTCTCGAAGTATTTCCACATGACCGGGTGGAGGCTGGGCTGGCTGGTCGTGCCCGAGGAGTTGGCGCCGGTGTTCGAGAAGCTGTCGCAGAATCTGTACATCTGCGCCTCGACGCTCGCGCAGCACGCCGCCCTCGCCTGCTTCACCCCCGAGGCGCTTGCCGAATTCGAGCGGCGCCGCGACGAATTCCGCCGCCGACGCGACTACATCGTCCCCGCGCTGCGCGAGATCGGGCTCGACGTTCCGGTCACGCCGGACGGCGCGTTCTATGTGTACGTCGACTGCAGCCGCTACAGCGAGAACAGCTCCGCGTTCGCCGACGAGCTGCTCGAGAACGCGTTCGTGTCGCTGGTGCCGGGCGAGGACTTCGGGACCTACCAGCGCGAAAGGTATCTGCGGCTCTCATACGCGACGCCGATCGAGAACCTTCGCGAAGCCATCGGGCGGCTCGGCCGCTACCTGGCGCAGCGCCCCGCGTTTCGCGCGCAGGCGCGTTCCCGCCCGTAGGCCTTAAACGCCGCGCGCCTGGACTCAGATGTCGCGCTGGCGGACGACCGACTCGGTCTGCGCCCGCGAAACGACGGTCGACGGCTTGAGCGAGGCGTTAGCGCGATCCGGCCCGCCCTGCGCCGCCGCCGCGATGCGCTTGCGCTCGGACAGCACCTTGGCGCCGTAACCACCGTCGTCGGGCAGCAGTGCCGCACCCACGTATGCCTTGAGCGCGCCCTCGACGGTCCCGTCCCGGCCGAGATATTCCTTCAGGATCTGCGCGCCGACCTTCATGTTGGCCAGCGGATCGAAGGCCGCCGCCACACCACCGAAGGGCGCGAACTTGTCCGCGTGAACGCGCGTGAGAATCTGCATCAGGCCCTGCGCCCCCTGGTGGCTCTCGGCCTTCGGATCGAAGCTGGACTCCACCGAGATCACCGCGAGGATCAGCAAGGGGTCGACCTTGAATTCGCGCGCGGTACGGTACGCGTACTCCACGATATTCTGGCTCTGGTCGATCGCGAGCTGATAGCGGCGCGCGATGAAGCGTGCGACGTTCTGCTGCTCGCCATCGAGCGGTGCAACGCGGCGCACCGTCAACGCCTGTTCGCTCGAGCGCGACACACCGATCGGACCGTAGCGAATCGAGCCGAAGCCGAGCGCACGCAGGTCGTGCGCGTCGAGCATCGCCAGGCGCTGTTCGTCGCCGGACTCTCTCAACCCATCGCGCGCGGACCCGACGACGACGAGCGCCACCATCAGCGTCAGCACCATCAAGGGGCCGTGAACGCTCTTGCCCGCGCCGCGGGCTGCGGCATACAGCCGCACAAACCTGTCGGACCAGCGTCCGACGCAATACTGCTGAAACATCGCGACTCCTCACGGCGCACGGCCGCCCTCGTTCGCTCAACGAATCCAGTCAAGCGATCGGTCTCCACCACCGATCGGACCAGCAAGAGGCTGGTTCCTGATACGCTCGTTTGCGAGGGAAACTCGCCGAGTCTGTATGAGACGGTCACCGGTCGAACCGGCTTGCCAAGGAATGACGGCGGATTCTAGGCAGCGCTTCACGCCAGGTCAACCGCTTACAATCGCGAATCCGGCACTTTAGTGCACGTGTTAGGCCCCTGGCGATGAAATATACCGACCTGCGCGACTTTGTGCACCAACTCGAGGCGCGCGGCGAACTCAAGCGCGTCGCCGTGCCGATTTCGCCGCGGCTCGAGCTCACCGAACTGGCCGACCGCGTGCTGCGCACCGGCGGTCCCGCGCTGCTGATCGAGCAGGCGCGCGACGGCGAGCGGCACTTCGAGATGCCGGTGCTGGCCAACCTGTTCGGCACCCCGAAGCGCGTCGCGCTCGGCATGGGAGAGGAGTCCACCGAGGCGCTGCGCGAGCTCGGCAAGCTGCTCGCCTACCTGAAGGAACCCGAGCCGCCGAAGGGCCTGCGCGACGCCTGGGACAAGCTCCCGCTTCTTCGCCAGGTCATGAACATGGCGCCGCGCGAAGTCTCGTCCGCGCCCTGCCAGCAGGTCGTGTGGGAAGGCGACGACGCCGATCTCGGCCGCCTGCCGGTGCAGACCTGCTGGCCCGGCGACGCGGGCGCGCTGATCACCTGGGGACTCGTCGTCACGCGCGGCCCCGCGAAGTCGCGGCAGAACCTGGGCATCTACCGCCAGCAGGTGATCGGCCCGCGCAAGACCATCATGCGATGGCTGGCGCATCGCGGCGGCGCGCTGGATTTCCTCGACCATCAGCGCGCGCACCCGGGCACACCATTTCCGATCTCGGTCGTGCTCGGTGCGGACCCCGCAACGATCCTGGGCGCGGTGACCCCGGTGCCCGACAGCCTGTCCGAATACCAGTTCGCCGGACTGCTTCGTGGAGCGAAGACCGAGCTGGTGAAGAGCCTGGGCAACGACCTGCGGGTGCCCGCGAGCGCCGAGATCGTGATCGAGGGCGCACTGCGACCCGACGCGGACGCGTCGGCGACCATGCGCAACGCCGCCGCGCTCGGATGGAAAGGCGAACTGCCGCCCGCCGCGCGCACCGGCTACGAGATGGCGCTCGAAGGCCCGTTCGGCGATCACACCGGCTACTACAACGAGCAGGACTGGTTCCCGGTGTTCACGATCGAGCGCATCACGATGCGCCGCTCGCCGATCTACCACTCGACCTACACCGGCAAGCCGCCGGACGAACCGGCGGTGCTCGGCGTGGCGCTGAACGAAGTGTTCGTCCCGATCCTGCAGAAGCAGTTCCCGGAGATCACCGACTTCTACCTGCCGCCCGAGGGCTGCTCGTACCGGATGGCCATCGTGTCGATGCGAAAGCAGTATCCGGG
>JAHEDO010000059.1 GCA_024641185.1 Burkholderiaceae bacterium
TGACGTAGGCCCGGGGGCGGGCGCAGTTCGAAGTCTCCGGGCGTCCGCGTCGAGAATCGCCGACCCGGCTGGCCTTCGCCGACCCTCGCCGACCCGGCCGACCCTCGCCGACCCGGCTGACCTTCGCCGACCCGGCTGACCCGCGCGCGACCCGCGCCTCAGGAGGTGCCCACGATGCCCCCGTCGCAGGCGATCGTCTGCCCGACCACGAACTCGCCGGCGCGCGAACTGAGGAAGATCACCAGCCCCGCGATGTCCTGGGGCGTGCCGACGCGCCCGCTCGGATTGCGCTTGCCCACGCTGTCCCAGTCCACGTTCTCGGTCTCGCCGCCGAAGCCCACTCCCGTGCTGAGCATCCAGGTCGGAAACGGACCTGGCGCGATCGCGTTGAACAGGATCCGCTCCTTGGTCAGGTGCGCAGCCAGGAAGCGCGTCAGGTGGTGCACCGCGGCCTTGGACGCACCGTAGGAGAACGTGTCGAAGATCGCGCTCTTCAGTCCGTCGATCGAGCCGATGTTGATCACGCGCGCCGGGCTGCCGGTCGCGGCGGACTTGCGCAGCAGCGGCAGCAGCTTCTGCGTCAGGAAGAACACCGCCTTGACGTTGGTGTCCATCACCTTGTCCCAGCCGATCTCCGGGAACTCTTCGATCGGCGCGCCCCAGGCCGCGCCGGCGTTGTTCACCAGGATGTCGAGCTTCGACTCGCGCTCGGCGAGTCCCTTGGCGAGGCTGCCGACGCCCTCCATCCGGGACAGGTCGGCCGGGAGCGCGATGCACTCGCCGCCGTAGGCCTGCATGAGCCGTTTCGCGGTCGCGTCACAGGCGTCGGCCTTGCGCGACGAGATGTAGACCTTCGCGCCGTTGGCGAGGAAGCCGGCGGCGATCATCTCGCCGATGCCGCGGGAGCCGCCGGTGACCAGCGCGGTCTTGCCTTTGATCGAAAACAGGTCGTCGAATCGTTGCTGCATGCTTGCTCCGTGTTGGCTCGTCCGGCGGCGGACGGAAGGCCGCCCGGTCCCGTAGGCGCATTCTGACACCAGTCGCGCGCCCGTTCGGCCGCACCCAGGGGGCGCACGCGGGTCCACGACGCCTCGGGCGCGCGGCCGTGCTCGCGGCTGCCGCCGAACCGAGCGACGCTCGGGCACTCGTAATCTGGCTAGCAGTCCGAGGGGGGAGGAGCCGACGTCGTGGCACCGGGGAGGCAGCCAGGCGCTCGCGCGTAGGCGTGCCGTACGAGCGCTCGCACGATCTGCAGCTCCGCGATTCGCCGTCGCAGGCCGGCGTCGGTGCACGACGACTCGAGAATCTCTGCGGATTCGCGCGAGTCCAATTCGCCGTCGACGAAGGCGTTCAGGCGCTCATCGGATGGGAGGGGCGTCATGGCGTCGCCCCATTCCGGCGGGTGGTGCCGATGGCGAGCGTGCGAGTCATCGGGCCGTGACGTGCGCGCGGGTCTCCGCGATATGCCCGTCGCGCCCCATTACGACTTCAAGGCTGCGCACGACCATGCGGTCGTCCCTGGGCAATGGGATCTCCGACACGAGTTCGGCATGGACGCTGATGGTCTGTGCGCGGGACCCCAGCTCGAACGCGTACTCGATCCGCACGGGCCTGAGTTGATCCGTCTGCACCGTCTTCCCGAAGACGGTCAGTTCTCCCCGCTCCACGGAGCGAAGGAACCGGCCGATCACGTCGTCGGACCACGCGCAGTCGGGCGTGACGGCGGACGACCCCGCCGGCACGGCTCCCGCGGGTGGCGAAAGCAGCGCGATCGCCACGGCGAGCGACGCGACGAGGCGACTGACCCGCTGCTGCGCCGCAACCCGCCGCAGGGAAGGGGTTCTGGCAATACGAGCGCTTCTCATGCAATGATCGTCCCGGTCCGTCAGAGTCCGCCGCTTTCGGTCAGGCGGCGAGCCCATTGGGCGCCAGTGCGAGGCGAAAGTCCTTAAGGAGCGCCGAACGTTTCCCGAAGGATCGACGAAGCCCGCTCGATCGGGAATCCGCGGCGAGACCGCCCGAGGTCAGACCATGACAGCCGGCACCGAAGCCCCTTCAGCATCGCTGGCGAAAGCGCTCCAGATCGGCGACTGGACCGTCGAGCCCGAACTGAACCGTCTGTCGCGCGGCGACGAGGCCGTGAGAATCGAGCCCAAGTCGATGGCCGTGCTGGTCCACCTCGCGGACCGGCCGGGCGAGGTCGTGAGCCGCTCAGCGCTCCTTTCGGCGGTCTGGCCGGACGTGATCGTGGGCGACGATTCCCTCACGCAGGTCGTCATCAAGCTGCGCAAGGTGCTGCAGGACGCCGCCGACGAGCCGGCCTACATCCAGACCATCTCGAAGCGGGGATACCGGCTGATCGCCGTGGTGCGGCCAGCGGGAGAGAGCCAGGGCCGGTCCGCGCAGGCCGCGCGGACGCCCAATGCGCCAAAGGACCGGCGCGCGGCCTGGCTGTCCGTCGCGGGACTCGTCGCAGTGCTGCTCGCTGCGATGGCCGGCGTCCGGTGGGTTGGCGGAGGACCCGACGCCGAGACCGCACCTGTGAGCGTGCAGGCTCCCGGACCGGTTCCCGCGCGTGCTGACGGACCCGTGGTGGCGATCAGCGCGTTCGAGGCGATGAGCGGGGACCAGCAAGAGGAACTCTTGGCTCAGGGAATCACGGAGGATCTGTTGACGGACCTCTCGAAGGTGCTCGGCTTGTGGATCGTCGACGCCCGGACGCTCGGCGAGCCGCGCGCACATGGTCTGCCGATCGACTACGGGGTCGCGGGATCGGTGCAACGCACTGACCAGCGCCTGCTCGTGCGGGTGCACCTCACCGACGCCAGGACGGGCCGGCTGCTGTGGTCGGAGCGGTTCGAGCGGGAAAAAGGCGACCTGTTCGCGATGCAGGAAGAGCTGGGGCCGCGGATTCTGCGGTTGCTCCCCGCGAAGGTGACCGAATCCGAGCTGCGGCGTGTGTCGCAACGCCACACCCGGAGCCTGGTCGCGTACGAGGCATTCCAGCGCGGACAGCGGGCCTTGCTGGCGCGGCAGAAGGCGGAGAACGACCGCGCACGAGCCCTTTTTCGTCAGGCGATCGGATTCGACCCCGCGTTCGCACGTGCGCTCGCGGCGCTCGCGCTGACCTACGCGGCGGACTACCGAAACCAGTGGGTCACTCCGGTCGACGCGGCGCTGGATCGCGCGCTCGAAATCGCGAACACGGCGAACCACATCAATCTCGACATTCCGGAAACCCACTGGGTGCTCGCATTCGTGCGCATGGAGCGGCGCGAGCACGATCGGGCGATGCGTCACCTCGAGACCGCGATCCGCCTCAATCCGTCCTACGCCGACGCCTACGGACTGATCGGAAGCATCCAGACCTACCGCGGGCGCCCGGCCGACACGCTGGGGAACGTGCGAACCGCGATGCGCCTGGATCCCGGGAGCGGCAATCTGCACTTCATGAACCTGGGTCGCGCCTATTTCTTTCTCGGCGACGTCGAGCAGGCGCGCGTGAATCTCGAGCAGGCGCTGGCACGCAATCAGGCGAACCTCGAGGTGCACGTCTACCTGGCGGCGCTGCACGTGACGGTTGGCGACAATGACGCCGCGGCGTGGGAAGCCGAAGAAATCCGCTCGCTGCGGCCCGCGTTCTCGACCCGGGACTGGCTGAGAACCTACCCGATGACCGACGCGGCGCAGAAAGCCAAGCTAGTGAGGGCGTTGGGCGAACTCGGGTTCTGACGTGCTCCGAAGCGTCGCGGGTGGTGCCGGACCATCTTCGGCCCGGCGTGGCAACGCGCGCCATCCCGGCGCGCATCGTCGTCAGACCGAGGCGGCGCTTGCCTGCTGCGCGAGCCGGTAGCCCGCGGCCAGCGCGTCCATGTTCAGGTCCAGGTATGCGCGCGGCGTCTCCGAGCGCACCGCACGCTCGAGGCACTCGCGGTCGCACACGCCACCGAGCGCAGCGAGCGCGCCGAGCGCCACGATGTTCGCCACGCGCTCGCTGCCCAGCTCGATCGCGGTGCGTGTCATCGGCAGGTGAAGTGCGCGGCACTCGCCCGCAGGCAACTCCGGGCACAGCCGCGTGTCGGCGATCACCAGCGCGCCGGGCCTGAGCAGCGGCCACGACGGCGCCACCGCCATCCGGTCGAGCAGCACCAGTTGATCGATCGCGGTTGCAAGCGGGTAGTCCACCTCTCCCTCGCTCGCGACCAGGTCCGAGTTGCAGTAGCCGCCGCGCGACGTGGGCTCGTAGGTCTGCGACTGCGCCACGCGCTGCCCGCCGCCCGCGAGCGCGTCGGCGAGCATCTTGGCCGCCAGGATCAGGCCCTGGCCGCCGGTGCCGGCGATGCGGATCTCGACGCGGCCGGAGGGCGCGGCGCTCATCGACGACCCGCCTTGCCGGCGGCGGCCTTCGCCGCGGCGGCAGCCGCACGATAGGCGGCGCCGTACTCGGGCCGCTCGTTCGTGGCCAGCACGCCCGTGCGCAGATCGGTGGAGCGGAACGGCGTGTCGACGGTGTCGCGATAGGCGCTCGGGCGGATGTCGCTCTTCTGGCGCAGGATCATCTCCGGCGAGGAGCCGAGCTCGTTCTTGCGCCCGAAGATCTCGGTGCAGTCCGAGAGCACCTCGATGAACGCGAAGCCCGGGTGCTCGAGGCCGCGGCGGATCAGCTCCTTGAGCTTGGGCACGTGGTGCGTCACCTCGCGGCCGACGAAGCCCGCGCCCGCCGCGGTGGCGAGCGCACAGGCGTCGAACGCGGGCTCGGCGTTGCCCAGCGGGGTGGTGCTGGTGAGCATGCTCTCGGAGGTGGTCGGCGAGACCTGGCCGCCGGTCATTCCGTAGATCTCGTTGTTGAGCATCAGGCAGGTCAGCTTCAGGTTGCGTCGGCAGGCGTGGATCAGGTGGTTGCCGCCGATCGCCAGGCAGTCGCCGTCGCCGCTGATCACGACGACGTGCAGGTCGGGCCGGGCCAGCGCCAGGCCGGTCGCGTACGCGAGCGGGCGGCCGTGCGTGACGTGGAAGGTGTTCGCGTCGATGTAGGCCGACAGCCTGCCCGCGCAGCCGATGCCCGAGACCACCGCGAGCCTGTCCTTGTCGATCCGGATCTCGTCCAGCGCCCACAGCAGCGCGCGCAGCGCGATGCCGTGCCCGCATCCCGGGCACAGGAAGTGCGGCATCATTTCCAGGCGCAGGTATTCGCGGACGTCGAAGTCCGCCGCGGTGTCGAGCATCACTTCGTCTTTCCTTTCGAGAGCTCTCCCGCGCGGGCCGCAATCGCGTCCGGCGTGATCGGCTCGCCGTCGTAGCGGTTCAGGCCATGGACCGGCGTCGCGCGCACGATGCGCTCGACCTCCAGGCGCAGCTGGCCGGCATTCATCTCCGGCACCAGCACCGCACGCGCCCGCGACGCCGCCTCGCGCAGCGCGACCTCCGGGAACGGCCACAGCGTGATCGGCCTGAACAGACCCGCCTTGACGCCGCGCTCGCGCGCCAGCGCCACCGCGCGCTTTGCCGACCGGGCGCTGATGCCGATCGCCACGATCAGCACATCGGCGTCGTCGCAGGCCAGCATCTCGAACGCGTCGACCAGCGCGCGGTTCCTGTCCAGTTTGCCGAGCAGGCGACGCTGGTTGCGATCGACCACCTCGGGTTTCTGACTCGGAAACCCGCTCTCGGCGTGGGTCAGTCCGGTGGTGTGCGTGCGATAGCCGGCGCCGGGCCGGGACATCGGAGGCACTCCGTCGTCGCCCGCCGCGTAGGGCAGGTAGTGCTCGCGCGGGCCGCTCGCCCATTTGCGATCCACGCGCTCGATCACCGCGTCGTCGTCGATCTCGACCGTCTCGGTGAGCTGCGCGATCGCCTGGTCGTAGAGCACCACGACCGGCGTTCGAAGCGCCTCGGCGAGGTTGAACGCCCGAATCGTCTCCGAGTAGATCTCGCGCACCGAGGCGGGCGCCAGCACGACGATCGGGTAGTCGCCGTGGCTGCCCCAGCGGGTCTGCATGATGTCGCCCTGTGCCGGCCGCGTGGGCATGCCGGTGGACGGGCCGCCGCGCATCACGTTGACGATCACGCAGGGGATTTCCGCGCCGGCGGCGTAGCCGAGGTTCTCCTGCTTCAGCGAAAAGCCCGGGCCGCTGGTCGCGGTCATCGCCTTCACGCCGCCCATCGACGCACCGATCACCGCGGCCATCGACGCGATCTCGTCCTCCATCTGGACGAACACGCCGTCGACCGGCGGCAGCAGCCGCGACAGGCGCTCGGCCACCTCCGACGACGGCGTGATCGGGTAGCCCGCGAAGAAACGGCAGCCCGCGGCCACCGCGCCCAGCGCGCAGGCGTGATTGCCCGACAGCAGGCGCGCGACCGGCCTCGCGAGCTCGGCGTCGACGGCGTTCATGCGGCGACTCCGGATCGGGCGCCGATCGGATCCATGTGCACGCGGATCGCGAAGTCGGGACACAGCCACTCGCACAACCGGCAGCCGGTGCACTTCGCCGGATCGGTCAGCTCGACGACGCGCTCCTCGTTCAGGCGCAGACAGCGTTCCGGGCACAGCTTCACGCAGATGTCGCAGCTCTTGCACCACTGCGGCGTGATCTCGAGCCGCACCTCGTACGGCGCTGATGTCGTGCCGCGACCCGACTGGGCGACTTCGTTCTCCGCCGACGGAGCCGCGGCGGGCGGCGCGTGCTCGCGCGCGTGCTCGATCCATTCGCGGCCGCGGCGAAACGCCTCGAGGTTGACCGGGATCGTCTTCTTGGGCACGAATTCGGCGAGCGCCGCTTCCCAGTCGCGGACCGAAAAATCGAGTGCGACCGACAGGGCACCCAGCAGCACGACGTTCGCCGCGCGTTCGTTGCCGAGTTCCTCGGCGATCTGCGTGGCGTCGATCGCATAACCCTCGGCGACGTGCGACCGAACCTCGGCAGGGGTTTCGCGGGAGTAGCGCAGCGGCGCGCCCGGGCGCCGGTTCAGGCACGCGAACGGCGGCACGATCCGCTTGGTGTCGCACACGAAGATGCCGGCGCCGGGCTTGAGGTGCGGCAGCCAGCGCATGCCCTCGGCCCACTCGAGCGCCACCAGGATGTCGGATTCGCCCTTCGGAATGGTCGGCGACCACACCCGCGGGCCGAAGCGCACGTGGCTGAACACGGAGCCGCCGCGCTTGGCCATGCCGTGCACTTCACTCTGCTTGACGTCCAGCCCGCGCGACTGCGCGAGGTAGGCGAGCACTTTCGACACGAGGATCACGCCCTGGCCGCCCACGCCGACGATCAGCACGTTGACCGGTTCGGCGACCGCGGCCACCGGCGTCGCGGCGGAACCCGCGGCGGATTCGCCTGCCTCCCGGTCGGTCACACCATCGGTGGGCACTTTCACTGTTGCACCATCTCGACCGGCTTGATGCAGTCCACCGTACAGACCTGGGCGCACAGCGTGCAGCCGATGCACAGCGCCGGGTCGATCCGGACCTTGTGCCGGCCCTCGAAAGTCTCGTCGGCCCAGGTCAGCGCGGGGCAGCCCAGGTTCATGCACGACTGGCACGCGTTGCACAAGTCGTTCGAGACGCTGAGCGCCGGCCCCTTGATCTTCACCGGATCGAGCACGCAGGGCCGGTCCGAGATGACCACCGACACGCCGCGGTGCACGATCGCCTCGCGCAGCGTCTGGTAGACGACGGCGAGGTCGTAGGAGTCGACCTTGCGCACCCATTTCACGCCGATCGCGCGCACGAGCGCCTCGTAGTCGACGCGCGGCGCTTCCTCGCCGCGCAGCGTCTTGCCGGTGCCGGGGTGGTCCTGGCCGCCGGTCATCGCGGTGATGTGGTTGTCGAGCAGCATCACCGTGATGTTCGCGTTGTTGTACACCGCGTCGATCAGCGCCGGGATGCCGGCATGCAGGAAGGTCGAGTCGCCGATCGTGGCCATCACCGGGCGCGACTCGCCCGCCTTGGCCATGCCGATCGCATTGCCGATCGACGAGCCCATCGAGACGCAGGTGTCGATGCCGCGCAGCGGATCCAGGCACGCCAGCGTGTAGCAGCCGATGTCGCCAGCCACGCGCGCGCCCGAGGCGCGCACCGCCATGTAGGCCGAGGTGTGCGGACAGCCGGCGCACAGCACCGGCGGGCGGCCGATCGGCTCGGGGGCCCAGGCGACGTGCTGCGGCCGGGGCTGCAGTACGCCGGCCTTCTCGAAGCCCGCGCGCACGACCTCCGGCGAGAACTCGCCCACGCGCGGGAAGAACGCCTTGCCGGCGACCTCGATGCCGAGCGCGCGGATCTCGCGTTCGATGATCGGCTCGAGCTCCTCGACCACGAAGACGCGATCGACCGACTCGCAGAAGCGGCGCAGCAGGTCCTTGGACAGCGGCCAGGTCGCGCCCAGCTTGAGCACGCTCGCGCCGGGCATCACCTCGCGCACATAGGGATAACAGGTCCCGGCGGTGATCACGCCGAACGCCGCGTCGCCCTTTTCCCAGCGGTTGATCGGCGCGTCGCGCAGGTGCTCCTCGAGCCTGGCCTCGCGATCGAGCATCGCCAGGTGGCGTGTGCGCGCGTGCGCGGGAATCATCACGTTCTTCGCCGGATTCTCGACGAAGCCGCGCGACGGCACCTCGACCCGCTCGCCGAGCGTCACCGCGCTGCGCGTGTGCGACAGCCGGGTGGTGGTGCGCACGATCACGAGCGTGTCGAAGCGCTCGGACAGATCGAACGCCATCCGCGTGAACTCGAGCGCCTCCTGCGCGTCGCTCGGCTCGAGCACCGGCACGCCGGCGAACTGCGCGTAGATGCGCGAGTCCTGTTCGTTCTGCGAGCTGTGGATGCCCGGGTCGTCCGCCACCGCCAGGACCAGCCCGCCGTTGACGCCGATGTAGGCCTGCGACATGAACGCGTCCGCAGCCACGTTCAGCCCCACGTGCTTCATCGCGGCCAGCGCACGCCTGCCGGCGAACGACGCGCCGATGGCGACGTCGAGCGCGACCTTCTCGTTCGTGGACCATTGCGCATGCACGTCGCTCGCCGGATACGTCGCGAGCGACTCCATGATCTCGGTGCTCGGCGTGCCGGGATATGCCGCGGCGACCGTGACGCCCGCCTCCCACGCTCCCCGCGCGATGGCTTCGTTGCCGTTCAGCGGCCGCAGCCGCACGAACTCCTGCGGCGGAGCCGCCTCCAGCGAACCGTGCATGTCCCGTCCTCCCAACGGCGATCAGCGGGTACCCATTCTATGGGGCGCTCGCGTGCATTCCCTTGCGATTCGTCAATGGGGTTGCTATCCGACCGACATCGGCAGGCTGGCATCGACCGCCCATTCCTGCAGCGAGTTGTCGTAGACAGCGACGTTCTCGTGCCCGAGCAGGGCGGTCAGCGCGAACGCGTCGGCGGTGGCCGCGATGCCGCCGCCGCAGTAGGCGACGATCTTCGCGTCCCGGTCGATGCCGCGCTCGGCGAACGACGCGCGCAGCGCGTCCTCGGACCGGAAGGTTCCGTCGTCCTTGAACAACGCGGCGGCGGGCGCGCTGATGCTGCCGGTGATGTGGCCGGGCCGTCCGTAGTCGTACGCCGCGGTGCCCCGGTGCAGGTCCTCGCGCAGACAATTGACGACCAGCGCGGATTCGTCGGCGAGCGCGGCCAGCACACCGTTCCTGTCGGTGAACAGGGCGCGCGGCCGCGCCGACAGCGACGACGCGGCGGGGTGACGGGTCGGCTCCCGCGAGACCGGGCGCCCTTCGGCCCGCCATTTCGTGAAGCCGCCGTCGAGCACAGCGGCGTTGTCGAAACCCAGCGCGCGCAGCATCCACCAGACGCGCGTCGCCCACCACGCGTCGCCGGCGGCGTAGACGACGACCGTGGCTCCGTCGCCCACGCCCTTGGCCATGAACATGCGCGCCAGGTCGTCGCTGGCGGGCATGGTGAAGCGCAGGCCGTTGGACGGGTCCGACAGGTCCTGCTGCAGTTCGATCAGCGCGGCGCCGGGGATGTGCCCCTGTTCTTCGTAGAGCCGGCGACCGGTCTCGACGAGCAGCCGGCCCCCGCCCGGCGGCGGATGCAGGAAGGTCGTGCAGTCGTAGATGCGCAGCGCCGGATCGCCCAGGCGGCTCGCGAGTTCGGCCGTGGTGATCAGCGGGTTCATCGCTGCTCCGGATCGGATGGTCGGATCGGCGGCAACGGCGGCCGCAGCGAAGGATCGAGCCGCAGCGCCGCCTTCACCAGCATGTGCGCGGACACCGGGGCGGTGAGGAACAGGAAGAGTGTGATCAGCAGCTCGTGCACGCCCGCGTGTACGCCGCGCGTGCTGAACCACAGCGCCGACGCGATCAGCATGCAGCCCACCCCCATCGTCGTCGCCTTGGTCGGACCGTGCACCCGCATGAGGAACTCGGACAGCCTGGCCAGACCCCAGGAGCCGACCAGCGCGAAGGCGGCGCCGGTCAGCACCAGCACCGACAGCAGCAGGTCCAGCCAGACAGGCAGCGCGTCGGCCGGGCTCACCGGACGATGTCTCCGCGCGAGAGGTACTTGGACAGCACGACCGTGCCGACGAAGCCCAGCATCGAGATCACCATCGCCACCTCGAAGTAGACCGCGCTGTCGAACCGGATGCCGATCAGGATCAGCAGGGCGAGCGAATTGATGTACAGGGTGTCGAGCGCGAGGATGCGATCGGGCAGGCCGGGGCCGCGCAGCAGCCGCCAGGCGCTGAGCAGCAGCGCGACGATGAGCATCGTCGTGGCCAGGGACAGGGCGGTGGGGAGCATCAACTTTCCTCCGACTCGAAGATCTCGATCAGCGGCGCCTCGTAGCGCGACTTGATCGACGCGACGAGCGCCTGCGCGTCGCCGAGGTCGAGCGCGTGCACGAGCAGATGGCCGCGGTCCTCGGACAGGTCCGCCGACAGCGTGCCCGGCGTCATCGTGATGATGCCGGCCAGCGCCGAAATGCCGTGGGGGTCGCGGATCGCGAGCGGCACCCAGACGAAACCCGGGCGGATCCGCGACGCCGGGCCCAGGACGCGCCATGCCACCTCGATGCTCGAGACGACGATGTCGCGCAGCACGACCAGGCCCAGCGCAATCACCACGCCGGGGCGACGCACCCGGGCGCGCTCGCCGCGCAGCGGCTTCAGCGCGATCGGGATCGCGACCGCGAACAGCGCGGCCAGCAGCAGATGCCCCGCCGAGAGCGACGCGTTCATCATCAGCCAGGCGACGAACAGCACCGCGCTGATCAGCGGCGAGGGCAGCAGCATCTTCATTTTCGGGCTCCGCTCGGTCGCTTCGTCATCGCGCGGGGCCTTTCAGCCGGCCCTGCTCGCGCATTTCCTTGCGCACGTCGATCGCCGGGGCTGTCGGCGCCGCGCCGAGCACCGCGTCGATGTATGGCCGGCGCGCGAAGAGCTGCCCGGCGGCGGCGCCCGTGTAGGCGGTGATCGGGCCGGCGAACAGCGCGCAGGCGACGATCAGCGCCCCGAGCAGCACGATCGCGAGCGCCGGGCCCGGGTCCACGGCGCGCGAGCCGGAACCCGCCAGGCGCGGACCGGTCCCGTAGGCCGCGAAGGCGGTCGACGCCGCGCGCCGCCCATCCTCCTCGCCGCCGCGCCAGAACACGATGCTGCCGGCGCGCGCCAGGGTGACGATGATCGCCAGTCCGGCGCCGAGAACCACCGCCCAGACCCAGACGGCCAGCGAGGTCTCGCGGGCGGCGTCCAGCAGCAGCGCCTTGCCGAGGAAGCCCGCGAGCGGCGGAACGCCGGCCATCGCGACCGCCAGCAGGAAGAATGCGGGGCCCAGCAGGGCGCGTCTGGCGCCGTGCGGCGCGGGCTCGAGCGCGTCGCCGAGCACGCCGCGGCCGAGCGCGATCCGGTCGACCAGAAGGAACATCGCCGCCGCGACCAGGGTGCTGTTGATCAGGTAGAAGAGGCCCGCGCCGACGGTGCCGGGCGTGCCGAGCCCGATCGCCAGCAGCAGCGTGCCCGCCGACGCCACGATCAGGTAGGCGAGCATCGGACGCAGCCGGCGCGCGGCGAACGCCCCCGCCGCACCCAGCGCGAGCGTGGCCAGCGCGAGCGTCGGCAGCCACGGCTGCGCGATCGACGCCCCGATGCCGGCGTCGACGCCGAAGACCAGTGTGGAGACCCGCGCGATCGCGTAGACGCCCACCTTGGTCATGATCGCGAATACCGCGGCCGCCGGCGCGCTCGCCGCGCTGTAGGTTTCGGGCAACCAGAAGTACAGCGGCAGCAGCGCGGCCTTCACGCAGAAGACGACCAGCAGCAGCGTCCCCGCCACCCTCAGCAGCACCGTGTCGGCGGCGGGAAGCTGCGCGACGCGCCCCGCAAGGTCGGCCATGTTCAGCGTGCCGGTCAGTCCGTAGAGCAGGCTGACCGCGATCAGGAACAGCGCCGAGCCGGTCAGGTTGAAGGTCACGTAGTGGATCGACGCGCGCAGCCGCGCCACGCCACCGCCGTGCAGCAGCAGGCCGTAGGACGCGATCAGCAGCACTTCGAAGAACACGAACAGATTGAACAGGTCCGCGGTCAGGAAGGCGCCGTTCAGGCCCGCGAGCTGGAACAGCACCAGCGAGTGGAAGTGGGCGCCGCGCGACGCGTCCCCGGCGCCCGCGTACAGCAGGCTGGCCAGCCCGACGATCGCGGCGAGCAGCAGCATCAGGCCCGCGAGCCGGTCGAGCGCCAGGCTGATGCCGAAGGGCGCGGCCCAGTTGCCCAGCAGGTAGGCGCGCACCGTTCCGTCGGACGCCTGCCACGCGAGCGCAGCGGCGAGGGCGACCAGGGCGATCGCGGTCGTGACCGCGACCGCGCGTGCGATCGCCGCGCCGCGCCGCTCGAGCAGCAGCACCACCGCGCCGACCATCAGCGGCGCGACGACCGGCAGCACCGTCCAGTGCGGCCAGCTCATCGGGGGCCTCCTTCGACGCCGTCGACCTGGTCGGTGCCGGTTTCCATGCGCGCGCGCAGCGCGATCACCAGCAGCAAGGCGGTCATCGCGAAGCCGATCACGATCGCGGTGAGCACGAGCGCCTGCGGCAGCGGGTCGGCATAGTCCGCCAGCGTCGGCGCGCGCGCCCCATCGATGATCGGCGCCGCGTTCACTCGCAGCCGTCCCATCGAGAAGATGAACAGGTTCACCGCGTACGACAGCAGCGTGAGCCCGAGAATCACGTCGAAGCTGCGCGCGCGAAGCATCAGCCAGATGCCCGCGCCGGCCAGCACGCCGATCCCGATCGCCAGCAGCAGCGTCATCGTTCCTCCCGCGTCGTGTCCAGCCGGGAGATCGCGAGCAGCGCGACCATCGTGGCGCCGACCACCGTGAGGCAGACCCCGAGGTCGAACACCGCGGCGCTCGCCAGCGGTACCGCGCCGACGATCGGCCACACCGGATAGTCGTAGGTGCTGGTGAGGAACGGCGCGTCGAGCAGCCAGCTCGCGAGCCCCGTCGCCCCTGCGATCAGCAGACCCCAGCCGATCCACGCCCGGAAGTCGGCGCCGGTGCGCGCGCTCGTCCAGCGTTCGCCGTTCGCGACGAACTGCAGGATCAGCGCGATCGCGAGCACAAGGCCGGCGATGAACCCGCCGCCCGGCTGGTTGTGGCCGCGCAGGAACAGGAAGACCGCGACCAGGACCGCGAGGGGCAGCAGCAGGCGAGCAATCACCGCCAGCATCAGCGACCGGGGGGCCGGCGGCAACTGCGGCAAGCCCTGCGCGGGCAACGTGCCCGTGGTCGCGCTCGACGCGCGTGCGGCGGCCTCACCGGTTTCACCGGCGGGGCCGATCGCGTCGCCGACGCCCCGCACACCCGCGACCAGCGCCCAGATCACGAGGCCGGCGATGCCCAGCACGGTGATCTCGCCGAAGGTGTCGAAGCCTCGGTAGTCGACCAGGATCACGTTGACCGCGTTCGCGCCACCGCCCTGCGGCACCGCGGTCTCCAGGTAGTACGGCGAAATCGAGCCCAGCGGTCGGCCGAGCACCGCGAACGCAAGAGCG
>JAHEDO010000060.1 GCA_024641185.1 Burkholderiaceae bacterium
GCGGCGCGGCTTGCGCCGGCGCCGCGGCCGCGCGAACGCGGGCCTGGGCCTGGCTGGCGCTCGCGCTGCTCGGCGCACAGGCGTCGCTGGGTGTGATGATCATGGTGCGGGGCGCGATCGGGGCCTGCCCCGCGGTCGTTTGCGCGCTGCCTTCGGCGATCGATCCGGCGCTCTTCGACCCGCGGGTGGCGCTCGCCGCGCCAGAGGGCCTGCAGGCGCTCCACCTGGCCCACCGCGGCGTGGCGATCGGTTTCGCGGTGATCGCGGCGTTCGCCGCGGCTCGGCAGTTGCGGGGCGCGACATCGGGGCGGGCACGCGTTGCAGCCTGGATGGTGCTGGGGCTGCTGGCGCTGCAGATCGTTCTCGGCGCGACCCTGGCGGGTGGCGTATCCGGCGTCGCGGGCGGCGCGGCGCACAATGCCACGGCGGCGCTGCTCGCCGTGGCACTGACGGCGCTGGCACGTCGTGCCGACGCGTGAACCCCTGAAGCATCGAACCATGAGTCAACTGCTGAAGATCGACCCTCCGTCGCGTGTCCGGCCCGGACAGCCGCCCGGCTTCGCGCTCTGGGCGCTCGGATTCCGGCCGTTCTATCTGCTCGGCGCCGGCTTCGCCGCGCTCGGTGTGCCGCTGTGGCTGCTGCTGTACGCGGGCAAGGTCGCGCTGCCGGGTGGATGGTCCCCGCAGGTCTGGCACGCCCACGAGATGGTGTTCGGATTTGCGCTGGCGATCGTCTGCGGCTTCCTGTTCACCGCGGTTCGCAACTGGACGGGACTGGACACGCCGACCGGACCGCGGCTCGCCGCGCTGTGCGCGCTGTGGCTGATGGTGCGGCTAGCCTATCTCGCGGGGGCGACCCTGCCCGCGCTCGCGGGCGAGTTGCTGCTGCTGGGTCTGGTCGCGGTGATCCTGCTCAGATTGCTGGTGCGCAGCGGCAATCGCCGCAACTACTTCGTCGGCGTCCTGTTCGTCGTGCTGGCGATCGCGGATCTGGTCTTCCATGCGAGCGTCGCGGACGTTGCGACCGGTGTCACGCCGCTGGCGGCCGGGCGGATCGGCTTGTACCTGGTCGTGGCGCTGACCACGGTGATCGCCGGACGTGTCGTGCCGATGTTCACGTTGAGCGCGGTTCGCGGAGTCCGCCAGTTCCGCGACGTTCGGCTGGATCGGGCGGCGCTCGTCGCGACGCTGCTGGCCTTCGGGCTCGACCTCGCGGGCGTCACCGGGTCCGCGCTCGCGGCCGCCGCGTCGCTGGCGGCGGCGCTGCAGCTCGCGCGCCTGGCCGGCTGGGGCCCGTTTGCCACGTTGCGCAACCCCTTGCTGTGGATCCTTCACCTCGCCTACGCGTGGCTGCCCGTGGGCCTGGCCCTGATGGCGGCGGGCGCCGTCGGCTGGCTGCCGGGGTCGCTGGCCGCCCACGCGTTCGGACTCGGACTCGTCGGCGGACTGGTCATCGGCATGATCACGCGGACCGCGTTGGGGCACACCGGCCGCATGCTCGTCGCCGGGCGCGCGGAGACGGCGATGTTCGTGCTCGTGCAGGCGGCGGCGCTCACGCGGGTGGGTGGCGCGATGCTGTTCGCGCAGGACTACATGGCGGTATTGACCGTGGCTGCGGCGCTCTGGAGCGCGGGATTCGGTCTCTACCTGGTCGTCTACTGGCCGCGTCTTTCGCGCGCGCGGGTCGACGGTCGCGAGGGCTGAGCCGACCGATTCTTGAAAATCCGCGGGGACTACCCCATTTGAGGGTATGACCAGTCATACCTCGACAATCCGTCCCGCCGCGGTCGCCGGGTCGTTCTATCCCCGCGACCCGAAGCTGCTGCGCGCGCAGCTGGCGCAGATGTTCGATACGGTGCCGCCGGAGTCCGGGCAGGCGCATGCACCGAAGATGCTGGTCGCGCCGCACGCGGGATACCAGTATTCCGGTGCGATCGCGGCACGGGCCTATGCCCTGCTGGCCCCGCAGCGCGATCGGATCAGGCGCGTCGTGTTGATCGGACCCGCCCATCGGGTCGCGTTCCGCGGCATCGCCGTGCCCTCGGTCGACGCGTTCTGGTCGCCGCTCGGCGCGGTGCCCCTGGACACCGCGGCGATCGAGGCACTGCGTTCGCTGCCCCAGGTCAGCGTGGCCGACGCGCCGCACGCCTGGGAGCACTCGCTCGAGGTCCATCTGCCGTTTCTTCAGTCGGTGCTCGCGGAGTTCTCGATCGTTCCGCTGATCGTCGGCGATGCGTCGCCGCTGGACGTCGCCCAGGTGCTGGAGACGCTTTGGGGAGGGCAGGAGACCGTCGTCATCGTCAGCTCAGATCTCTCGCACTACCACGAGTACGCGCTCGCCCGGCAGATCGACGCCTCCACCGTGCAGGCGGTGCTCCGCATGGAGACGGGCATCGATCACGAGCAGGCCTGCGGCGCGACGCCGATCAACGCGGCGCTGCTGTGCGCACGTCGCCATGGGCTGCACCCGCGCCTGCTGGACCTGCGCAACTCCGGCGACACCGCCGGTCCGCGCGATCGCGTGGTGGGCTATTGCGCGATCGCGTTCGACGAAGTCGCGGACAGGGACGCGCGCGATGCGGGCTGAAGCTCTGAGCCTCGGGCTCGAACTGCTCGGGTGCGCGCGCGGCGCGATCGCCGATGCGCTCGGCGTGGCCGCCGATCCGGGCACGATCGATTCCCCGGCGATGACCGAACGCGGCGCGTCGTTCGTCACGCTGATGCAGGACAGCCGCCTGCGAGGCTGCATCGGCACGCTCGAGGCGCATCGCAGCCTCGCCGCCGACGTGCGCGCCAACGCCGTCGCTGCCGCGCTGCGCGATCCTCGTTTCGCGCCGATGCGCGCAGGCGAGCTTCGAGACACCGTCATCGAGGTCTCGGTCCTCGGGCCGGCGCAGTCGGTGGCGCCGCGCGACGAGGCGGAACTGCTGGCGATGCTTCGCCCGCACGAGGACGGCCTGATACTGGCCTGGCGCGGCCGGCGCGCGACCTTCCTGCCCCAGGTCTGGGGCACGCTGCCGAGCCCGGTCGATTTCCTGCGCGAGCTCAAGCTGAAGGCCGGGCTTGCCGCCGATTTCTGGGCTGCGGACATGCGGGTTGCCACCTATCGCGTCGACAAGTGGAGCGAGCGCGACGCCGCGCTCGCACGGGCGAGGTAGTCCGGTGAAACCTGATCTCGCGCGCGCCGCGGTTGCGGTCGAGCAGACTACCGGTGCGCAGGGTCGCACCGCGCCCGACGCCGACGGTTCCAGCCATCCGGCACGCTGGTGGCATGCAATCGAGGACGGCAGGATCCAGTGCGACCTGTGTCCGCGCGACTGCCGGCTTCACGAGGGCCAGCGCGGGCTTTGCTTCGTGCGGCAGCGCCGCGGCGATGCGATGGTGCTCACCACCTACGGTCGCAGCTCGGGCTTTTGCATCGACCCGATCGAGAAGAAGCCGCTGAACCATTTCTACCCGGGCTCGAACGTGCTGTCCTTCGGCACCGCCGGATGCAACCTCGCGTGCAAGTTCTGCCAGAACTGGGACATCTCGAAGTCCCGCGAGATGGACAGGCTGATGGATCAGGCGGGTCCCGAAGCGATCGCGCGGGCGGCGCGAGAGCGCGGCAGCGCGAGCGTCGCGTTCACCTACAACGATCCGGTGATCTTCGCGGAGTACGCGATGGACACGGCCGACGCGTGCCACGCCGTCGGGGTGAAGACGGTGGCGGTGACCGCCGGCTACATTCACGACGCGCCCAGGCGCGAGTTCTTCGACCGGATGGACGCCGCCAACGTCGACCTGAAGGGCTTCACCGACGACTTCTACTTCAAGCTGACCGGGGCGCGACTGGCGCCGGTGCTCGACACGCTGCAGTACGTCGCGCACGAGACCGATTGCTGGCTGGAACTGACGACGCTGCTCATCCCGGGACACAACGATTCGGAATCCGAGTTGCGCGCGATGACGCGATGGGTCGCCGACCATCTCGGTCTGGACGTGCCGCTGCACTTCACCGCCTTTCATCCCGATTACCGGATGGAAGAGGTTGCGCCGACGCCGGCGTCGACGCTGAGCCTCGCGCGCAGGGTGGCGATGGAAAACGGGCTGCGCCACGTCTACACCGGCAACGTGCACGACCGCGAAGGCGGAACCACCGTCTGCACCGGCTGCGGCGCACCGCTGATCGTGCGCGACTGGCACGCGATCCTGGATTACGCGCTGACCGAGGACGGCGCCTGCCGGCACTGCGCAACGCCGGTCGCGGGTCGCTTCGGGCGCTATCAGCCGTCGTTCGGGCGGCGCCGGATTCCGGTGCGAATCGCGCTCGACTGAACGGGCGTCGCGCGCCTTCACCTACACTGGCGTCATCGTACGCAACCGAGGGTGAGGCAATGGATCTGGAACTTTCCGGCAAGGTCGCGCTGGTCACCGGCGCGAGCAAGGGCATCGGGCTGGCCTGTGCGCAGGCGCTGGCGGCCGAAGGCGCGAAGGTGATCGGCGTGTCGCGCAGCCCCGAGAACCTGCGCGCCGCCCAGGCGTCGCTTGCCGGGGAAGGCCTCGGGATGGCGACGATCGCCGCGGACCTGATCGACCCAGAGGCCGCTGCGCGCTTGGTCGAGCGCGTCGAGCGCGAATTCGGTCCGATCGCGGTGCTGGTGAACTCGGCCGGCGCCGCGCGCCGCCACCCGCCGGAAGAACTGGACCCGGCGGCCTTTCGCCAGGCGATGGACGCCAAGTACTTCAGCTACATGCACGTGATGGAGCCGGTCGCACGCCGGATGGCGGCGCGCGGCGGCGGGAGCATCGTCAACATCGTCGGGCAGGGCGGCCGCGTCGCCGGCGTTCTGCACATCGCCGGCGGCGCGGCGAACTCGGCGCTGATGCTCGCGACCGTCGGCCTGGCGCGCGCCTACGCCGCGCAGGGCGTGCGGGTCAACGCGATCAATCCCGGACTGACACGGACGAGCCGCGTCGAAGAGGGGCTCGAGGCGGCCGCGCGCGCGAGCGGACGCGGCCGGGACGAGTTGCTCGCGGAGGACGTTCGACGCATTCCGATGGGCCGGCTGGCCGAACCGGAAGAGGTCGCACGGGTCGCGCTGTTCCTGGCCTCAGGACAGGCCAGCTACGTGTCGGGCGCGATCATTCCGATGGACGGGTGCAGCGGCTCGGTGATATGAGCCCTGCCATCACGGCGGGGAGGGGACGCGGATGGCGAAGAGACTGCGGGATGCACGATTCGGACTCCCGGCCTTGCTCGGGCTGGTCGCGCTCGCCGGCGTTGCCGGCTGGTTCGCCTGGCGATCGTTCGGACCGGCGTCGGGCGGGCCGTCGCTCGCGAACGCGAGCAGTGCGACGATCCAGGCAGGAGCGGCGATCTACGGCCAGCATTGCGCCGCCTGCCACGGCGCCGACCTTCAGGGTCAGCCCGAGTGGCGCAGGCGCAAGCCCGACGGGCGTCTTCCCGCTCCCCCGCACGACGCGAGCGGCCACACCTGGCATCACCCCGATGCGGTGCTGTTCGGAATCACGCGCAACGGGCTGAAGCCGCCGCTCGCGCCCGACGGCTACGAAAGCGACATGCCGGCCTACGGCGGAATCCTCAGTGACGAGCAGATCTGGTCGGTGCTCGCCTACATCGGGAGCCGCTGGCCACCGCGCGAGCGGGATCATCAGAGGCGAATCGACGCGGCGTATCGGGCGGAGCGCTGACCGGCAGGTTCACCCTCGAGTCCGTTTTCGGGCAATTAGTTTTGCACAAATCTGTTAGCCCTAATATAATCGCGCCACTCCGTACAACTCCTGACTCGCGGTGTTTGCTCACCGTGGCGCCCAAGCATGCCAAGGAAGTCCAGGCCGGCGCCGACAGGCGCTGCCCCACGCAAATCGTCTCGCGTCACCACCCGCGTTCAGGTCTCGGGTGCGCTTGCCGCGTTGCAGAAGCTGCGCGTGATCATCAAGACCGCGCAGGAGCAGTTCCAGTTTGCTTCGGAGACCGCCGGAATCAGCGGGTCGCAGGCCTGGGCGCTCGCGGAGATCGCCCGCGCGCCGGGCATGATCGTGTCCGAGCTCGGCAAGGCGATGGCGATCCACCCGTCGACGACGAGCAACATGCTCGACAAGATGCAAAAGCGCGACCTGATCCGGCGCGAGCGCGTCGATGCGGACCAGCGCGTCGTTCGGCTGTACGTCACGAGCGCCGGCGAGAACGTTCTGGCGCATCTGCCCGGCCCGGCGACCGGGCTGTTGCCGGACGCGTTGTCGCGGATGAACGATGAGCAGATCGCGCAGGTCAATGCGGCGCTGTCGCTGATCCTGGAGAAGATGCACCGCAACGAAGCGAGTGCCGCGTTCACGCCGCTTGCCAGTCTGCTCGAGACGACGGGCGCTGCGCGCGATCCGCAACCGGACGCTGACTCGCCCCGCAGGCCCCGTCGCGCCTGAGCCCCGTCGCGCGCGCCCGGCTCAGTCGACGAGTGCCTGGTGGCCCCGCGCGCTCAGCGCGGCTTCGATGAACACCTCGAGCAGCGGCGCGCAGTCCAGCACCTGGGACTTGCGCGACGGATGGAATTCCGGATGCCACTGCACGCCCATCACGAAGTTCTCGCCGTCGGCGACCACGGCTTCTACGATGTCGTCGCGCGCGCTGAAGGCCGGCGCCGTCAGCCCGTCGCCGACGCGGTTCACGCACTGATGGTGGATGCTGGTGACCGGCACCGGACCGGTGGTGCCGAAGGTGCGCGCCAGGCTCGAGCCTTCGACGAAGCGCACTTCGTGAACCAGTTCGTCGTAGAGCGCGGTGTCGAAGTGCGTGTCCGCGCCCGGCATCTGGGTGTCGATGTCCTGGCACAGCGTTCCGCCGTAGGCGACGTTGATCAGCTGCATGCCTCGGCAGATGCCGAATACCGGCTTGCCCTGCGCGATGAACGCACGCAGCAGCTCGAGCTCGTAGCGGTCGCGCACCAGGTCGCCTGACCACTCTTCCCGCAGTGGTTGTTCACCGTAGGTGCGCGGGTCGACGTCGGCGCCGCCCTGCAGCAGCAGGCCGTCCATCTGCTCGGCGTAGTGCACCGCGGTCACCATCTCGCGGCGGTGCGGGGTGTCGGACAGCAGCGTCGGGATCATGAAGGCCATCGCGCCGTGCGACATGATCCAGTGCGCGGCCGACTGCTCGAGATACTGCAGCGTCTTGCCGCGAAAGCCGAGCTCCTTGGGCGACTGGTGCAGGAGCCGCGCGGAGAGCCCGATGCACAGTGGAGCTTCCTTCATCCGACCGCCTCGTTGACAGGATGCGGTCGATTGTATCAAGGGGTCTTTTGCGGCACAGGGCCTTGCGTTGCGCCGCGCCGACGCGTCCGCCCGCCCGATGTCCCCGGGGAGGGCGCTCAGATGCGTTCGGGCTCGGCCCGCAGGCGTGCTTCCTTGATCGGCAGGTGGACGAGCGCGGCGAAAAATGCCAGAACTGCGTCGGCGATCCACATCCACTCGTAGTTGCCGGTGCGCGCGATCGCGACGCCGCCCAGCCAGGCACCGAAGAACCCGCCGATCTGATGGCTCAGCAGAGTGAGACCGAACAGCGTCGCCAGGTAGCGAACGCCGAACAGCTTGCCGACGATGCCCGCGGTCGGCGGGACGGTCGACAGCCAGGTCAGCCCGAGCGCCGCGGCGAACACGTAGAAGGTCAGCGCCGTCTTCGGAGCCATCATGTAGAGGAGCACGATGGCCGCACGCGACAGGTACATCCAGAACAGCAGGTACTTCATCCTGAAGCGGCTTCCCAGCGCGCCGGCCGACAGGCTGCCGACGATGTTGGCCAGGCCGATGATCGCGATCGAGACCCCCGCGACCGTGGTCGGCAGGTTGCACAGCGCCACCTCGCCGGGCAGATGGGTGATCAGGAAGGCGATGTGGAATCCGCAGGTGAAGAAGCCCGCGTGCACGAGAAGATAGCTGCGATCCCGGAAGGCGGCACGTACCTGCGCCCGAAGGGAATCCGCGGCGGCCCCGTGCGACACGGCCCCGGCCGGTGGCGCCGTGGTGCTCGACGCGGAGGGCGCGCGAGCGTCAGGTTGCGGCAGCGCCTTCTTCACGCGCAGCCGAAGCGCCAGCGGAAGCGCGAGCACCGAAATAATCGCCAGCGCGTACATCGCGTTGACCCATCCGGCCAGCGCGATCAGCCGCTCGGTGATCGGCGCGAACAGGAACTGGCCCATCGAGCCGCCGGCGTTGATGAACCCGGACGCGAACGAGCGCTTGTCGGCCGGAAGGCGCTGTGCGGTGGCTCCGATCAGGACCGCGAAGCTTCCCGCTCCGGCGCCCGCCGAAGTCAGGATGCCCATCGTGAACACCAGCCCCCACTCGGAGCTCATCAGCGGCGTGAGTGCGATGCCCAGCGCGACCATTACGCTTCCCAGCACCAGCACGGGCACCGATCCGTAGCGGTCGGCCAGCGCCCCGAACACCGGCTGGGATGCGCCCCAGACGAACTGTCCGACCGCCAGCGCGAAGCTGATGCCCACGATGCCGATCCCGGTCGCGGTGTTCAGCGGCGAGACGAACAGTCCGGAGACCTGCCTGGCCCCCATCGTCACCATGAGGATCGCGGCCGCGGGCAGCAGCAGTCCCCAGATTGCCGCGTTCGCGGCGGCCTTTCCGGCTGTCGTGTCGGTGCTCATGATGAAGTGTCGCTGATGGTGTCTTCGGTGGCGTCGAGCGTGGCCTGCAGCTGGTCGAGTAGCTCGTGGAGCATGGCCACCCGGTCGTCTCCGAGCATGCGGTTCAGCGACAGTTGCGCCCGCTTCCAGTGTCCGCGCGCCTGCGCACGCTTCGCTCGCCCGGTTTCGGTGACGACCACGAGACGGCTGCGCGCGTCGGGCCCTGCGTCGACACGCACCCAGCCGGCGTCCTCGAGCGGCTGGAGGTTGCGCGTCAGCGTCGACGGGTCCATGGACAGATGGCGTGCGATCTCGCCGGGCGGCAGGGGGCCGAGGCTGTCGACGCACGCGAGCAGGGAGTATTGCGTGGTCTTCAACCCGCTGTGCGCCAACTGGGCGTCGTACAGCCTGCTGACGCGTCGGGTGAGCTGGCGCAGCTTGAGGTTGGTGCAGCCCTTCGGCGAGCGGGCAGGTGCGTCGTTCGACGCCTGGCGCCTTCGACCTGTGGGAAGCGGCGGACTTGCGGTGGAGGCGTTTCGGATGTTCATGTTTCAAATTGTAGCTACAATAATTGTAATTGCAATTAATAATGGGATTCACGATGGCTGACGACGTCCTTTCCGATTGGCTCGCAGAAGAGGCACGGGTACGCGAGCGGATGCGCAACGGCGGCGGCGGGCCCGGCGTCGCGCGGCGCGAGGCGGTCGACGGGAAACCCGGGATCGCGCTCTTCGAAGGCATGCTCGCGGGCACGCTGCCCTGGCCCATGATCGGCGACACGCTTGATTTTCTGCTGATCCATGCCGAGCCGGGCTTCGCGGTCTTCCAGGGGCATCCCGGCAGGCGCCACTACAACCCGCTCGGCGTGGTGCACGGCGGCTGGTTCTCCACGCTGCTCGATTCCGCGCTGGGCTGCGCGGTGCACGCAGCGCTGCCGCCAGGAAAGGCTTATACGACGCTCGAACTGAAGGTGAACATGATCCGCGCGCTCAGCGACCGTGTTCCGGTCGTTCGGGCCGAGGGCCGCGTGATCCACCTCGGCGGGCAGACCGCGACCGCCGAAGCGCGCCTGGTCGGCCCCGACGGCAAGCTGTACGGGCACGCGACGACCACCTGCCTGGTGTTCGAGATGAAGCCGCCGCCCTCCTGAGATTCCGGCCGCGTGTTTCGCACAGCGAAACAATGGCCACGGCCGGATTGACCCTGCGAGACGCGCTGCGACACCATGCCTGTCCACCCGCCGAACCCTGGAGAGCGCCCGTGAAGCCGAACCCGACGACGACCGACGGCTGGACAGCCGATGCCGAGCAGGCCTTGCTCGAGCGCGTCGAGCGGTTGGTCGACGAAGAGATCGGTCCGCGCGCCAACGCGGTGGGCCGCAGCGACGAGTTCGCGTGGGAAAGCTTTCGCGCACTGTGCCGAGAAGGCATCATCGCCACCGCCTTTCCGGTGCAGTACGGCGGCACCGAGGCGCCGTTGAGACTGCGAGTGCGCATCGTCGAGCGCATTGCACGCGTGTGCTCGGCGGCTGCCTCGATGGTGACCGGCACCGACCTCGCCGGCCGACCGATCGCGGCGGCAGCACCGGAGGCGCTCGCGCGCGCGATCGTGCCCAGGCTGGCGACCGGTGAACTGCAGAGCGCGTTCGCGCTGACCGACCGTCAGGCGGGCTCCGATGTCGCGGGCCTGGCGACGACCGCGCGTCGTGACGGCGACGGCTACCTGCTCAACGGGGTCAAGCGCTACATCACGCGAGCGCCGGTCGCGGACACGTTCATCGTCGTCGCGCGGCTGGAGGGCGTTCCCGGCGCGAAGGCACTGTGCGCGTTGCTGGTGGATCGCGACACGCCGGGGCTCGAGGTCGGCCCGACGCAGGCAAAGATGGGCTTCATCGGCTCACCGTGCGCCGAGGTGTTCCTGCGCGACGCACGCGTGTCCGCCGATCGGCTGCTGGGCGCCGAGGGCGAGGGCTTCGCGATCGCGCAGGACACGCTGATCCGCGCGCGCATCGGCCACGGGGCGATGGCGGTCGGGCGTGCGCAGGGAGCGCTGGAGATCGCCGCGCAGTACGCGACGCGGCGCTCCACCTTCGGCAAGCGCATCGGCGAGCACCAGGGCGTGCAGTGGATGCTCGGCGAGATGACCGCGCAAGTCGAGGCCGCCCGCTGCCTGGTGCGCTCGAGCGCGGACCGGTACGACCGGCGCGATCCCGAGACCGCGGTGTACGCGTCGATGGCCAAGCTGTTTGCCACCGACCTCGGCATGCGGGTCACCACGGACTGCCTGCAGCTGCTCGGCGGCAACGGCTATCTGAAGGACGCGCCGCTGGAGCGCTTCATGCGCGACGCGAAGCTCAACCAGATCGGCGAGGGCACGAGCGAGATTCACAAGACGGTGATCGGCCGGCACGTCGTGCGCCAGGCGGCCGGAATGCGCCATCCCTGCCTGGACCTCGAAGGCCTCGGTCTGTGACGCCGCTCGGAAGGGACTCGACATGACCGTGCCGACCGCGGACGCCGCCGCGCCGATCTTTCACACGCCGGTCTGCGAGAAGCTCGGCATCCGCTGGCCGATCTTCGGGTTTTCGCACGAGATCGACGTCGTCGTCGCGATCTGCCGCGCCGGCGGCTTCGGCGTGTTCGGTGTGGCCAGGGAAGACCCGAAACGCATCCCGGAGCTGATCTCCAGGCTGCGCACCGCCGTCGGCGATGCGCCGTTCGGCGTCGATCTGATGCTTCCGGCGGGCATGCCCGACCGCACGCCGACAAGGGAGGAAGTCGACGCCCGGATTCCCGAGCAGCACAAGGTCTTCGTCGAGCGGTTGCGAGAGAAGTACGCGGTGCCGCCGGCCACGCGGCAGACCTTCTTCACCTCGTTCGTGCGCTCGCGTCAGCTGTTCGACGAGCAGGTCGAGGCGGTTCTCGGGTCGGAAGTGCCGCTGATCGCGACCGCGGTGGGGCTGCCGCCCGAGGTGATCGCCCGCGCCAAGGCGGCGGGCAAGGTCACGCTGTCGCTGATCGGAACGCCCAAGCACGCGCGCGCCGCGCTCGCCGCGGGCGCCGACATCCTGGTCGCGCAGGGTTACGACGCGGGCGGGCACACCGGGACCATCGGCACGCTGTCGCTGGTGCCGCAGATCGTGGAGATCGCCGCGCCGTCTGGCGTGCCGGTGATCGCCGCCGGGGGCATCGCCACCGGGGCCCAGATCCTGGCCGCGATCGCGATGGGCGCGCAGGGCGCGTGGCTGGGCACGGTGTGGCTGGGCGCGCGCGAGAACCACACGCATCGCGCGCTGCTGGACAAGCTGGTCGCCGCCGGCAGCGAAGACACGGTGATCACCCGCGCGCACAGCGGCAAGCCGTGCCGCGTCGTGCGAAGCGCGTGGAGCGAGGAGTGGGCCGCGCCGGGAGCGCCCGCGCCGCTGCCCATGCCCTACCAGCACGCGCTGACCGGCGAACTGCTCGCCGCGATCGAAGAGCACGACGTGAAACCGCTGGTCTACGAGGCGGCCGGGCAGAGCGTCGCCTGGCTGACCGGGGAGCGGAGCGTCGCGCAGATCGTCGACGCGCTGCTGGATGAGATGCGCGACGGCTGGGCGCGGATGAGCGGGCTCGCAGCGCGCAGCGGCGCGGGTACGCCCGCGGGCGCTCACTCCACCGGGAGGAATCCTTCGACGGACAGGTAGCGCTCCCCGGTGTCGTAGTTGAAACCGAGCACGCGTGCGCCTGCCGGCAACGAGGGCAGCGTCTGCGCGATCGCGGCGAGCGTCGCGCCCGACGAGATGCCCACCAGCATGCCTTCCTCGCGCGCGGCGCGGCGCGCCATCTCCTTGGCGGCGTCACCGTCGACCTTCACGATGCCGTCGAGCAGCGAGACGTCGAGGTTGCCCGGAATGAAGCCGGCGCCGATGCCCTGGATCGGGTGCGGTGCGGGCGCTCCGCCCGAAATCACCGGGGAGGCGGAGGGCTCGACCGCGAACACCTTCAGCTGCGGCCAGACCTGCTTGAGCGCTCGCGCGCAGCCGGTGATGTGGCCGCCGGTGCCCACGCCGGTGACCAGTGCGTCGACGCCCTCGGGAAAATCGGCGAGGATCTCCCGCGCCGTGGTGCGCAAGTGGACCTCGACGTTGGCCGGGTTGTCGAACTGCTGCGGCATCCACGCGCCGGGTGTTTCGGCAACCAGTTCGGCCGCCCGCTGGACCGCGCCCGACATGCCTTTCTCGCGCGGCGTCAGCACGAAGCTGGCGCCGTATGCGAGCATCAGCCGGCGGCGCTCGATCGACATGCTCTCGGGCATCACCAGGACCAGGCGGTAGCCCTTGACCGCCGCGACGATCGCGAGCCCGACGCCGGTATTGCCGGAGGTCGGTTCGATGATCGTGCCGCCGGGCTTGAGCGTGCCGCTGCGTTCGGCCTCTTCGATCATCGACAGGCCGATGCGGTCCTTGATCGAACCGCCCGGGTTGGAACGCTCCGATTTCACCCAGACTTCGTGCGTGTCGCCGAAGAGCCGGTTGATGCGGATGTGCGGTGTGTTGCCGATCGTGGCAAGGATGTCTTTCGCTCTCATGAAAAGAGCATAGCCGTGTCCGTCACTGTGTGCACGGGCACCCTTGTTGCGGATGGGTTCATTCGCGAATTCGGGCTTCGCGAGGCTGGCCGGGCGTCATGGTGGATTCGCCCGAGCCATCCATCGTGGCGCCACGGTTCATCGACCCGCCCTGCTTCAGCCGGGCAGCAGCAGCGGCGCGAGTGCCGCCAGCGCGATGGCGCCCGGTGCGACATAGCGCAGGGTGACGCGCAGTGCGGTGGCGACGCGCGGGGGCATCAGCAACTCGTCGGCGAGCGCGCGCGCGGGAAGCGCCCATCCGGCGAACAGCGCGATGGCGAACCCGCCCGCGGGCAGCAGCAGGTTCGAGGTCAGATCGTCGAGCAGGTCGAAGAAGGTTTCGTGCGCGAGGGCCGGCACGGACTGCAGCGGATGCCAGCCGGCCCACAGGTTGAACGACAGCACCGTGGGGATGCCGCCGATGAAGCACAGTCCGGTGGCTAGCAGGGTGGTCCGGATTCGCGACCATCCATGGCGTCGCATCAGCATCGCCACGACCAGTTCGAGCAAAGAGATCGCGGAGGCCAGCGCCGCGACGAAGAGCAGCGCGAAGAACGCGACCGCCGCCACGGTGCCGAGCGGCATCCGGGCGAACGCCAACGGCAGCGTGACGAACACCATGCCGGGCCCGCTGCCAGGGTCGAGGCCGTGCGCGAAGACGATCGGGAACACCGCGAATCCGGCCATCAGCGAGATCGCCGTGTCCGCAACTACCGACACGATCGCAACCTGCGTCA
>JAHEDO010000273.1 GCA_024641185.1 Burkholderiaceae bacterium
CGTAACCGGTCGACAACGCGTCCCAGAAGCCGTAGAACGAGTCGGACGGCAGACCGATCCCGTCGCGGCCCGCTACGCCGCCACCGACCAGGAAGTCGTTGCCGATGCCGGCCAGGACTTCGTCACGGCCCATGCCGCCCAGATAGATGTTGCCGTCGGTGGAAACGCCGTCGCCGTCGACACCGGTGCCGTCGTACTTGATGTCGCCGAGGTAGTTGTTGCCCGCGTCACCCTCGTTCAGCGGGTTGCGCGCGTAGGCGTCGACCACCTCGAAGTTCTTGAACGTGACGATGCCGGCGGCGGAGACGTTGTTCTCCACGCCGTTGGCGGCGATGACGCCGTCGCCGTTCAGGTCGATGCCGCGGACCTGGTTGTTCGAATTGGTCATGTCGATGCGCAGATCCGCATCGCCCGTCAGGCGCAGCACCGATGTGCCGTCGCCGCCGTCGATCACGACCTGGGAGCCGGTCAGCAGCGTGTCGCCGCCATTGGTGTCCAGGCTGACGTGGGTAACGTCACCCGCGGTGACGCCGCCGATCTCCGACGTGGGGGGGTTCGGCTGGAGGTTGATCTCGTTGCCGCCCAGGTCGTAGGCCGGGCGCTGCTCAGCGGCACCGAACTTGAGGTAGTGGGCGATGGCGCCGTTGGTCATGCTGCCGCCGAACATCGTGTCGAGGTTCGCTTCGACATACGGCACGACATCGGGATTGTCGGCGAGGTAACGCTCGCCGTCGAAGTACACCGTGCTCGCGTTCGGCGCGCGACCTTCGTTGACACCGTGCAACGCGTAGTGAACCAGGAGATCCGCGGCGGCGAGCTGGTTCGCGTCGGAGTACTGCGCGCGATAGAACGCGCCATCGAACCAGGCGTTCGGCATGTAGCCGTTGCCAGCACCATGGTCAACGTAGTGCTGCAGCGGGTCGCCCTCGAACTTGCTCAGGCTGTCATCGATGATATTGCCGTTCGAGTCCCGCACGATGGCGTAGTTGGACAGGTAGTAGGCCGTGTCGAACGCGACAAACTTGCCCCCGGTCTCAGCCGCAGCTGCGTCGAGTCCCTGTTTCACTTGGGTGTACGTGAGTGCCATTTGATTCCTCTTTGAGTGTCAAACCAGTTCTGCAAGCTGGACCTTGTGGATACAGCCGACCGCCGCCGGCCGGCGTCCCGCGCGCCCCAAATAAGACATTGTCCCCCACCCGGGACGCGCACTTTTACCTTTTCGCAGCCGTGAATGTACGACATCGGCAAGCCGCCTGCTAGGCGCATTGGGTGTAAGCCCCCCCTCTCCGGCGCGTCGCCGGAGCCACCGCGACGCCGGCGAATCGTGGCAGCCCATTCGGGAAAATCACGTAAATACATGGATTTACAGGGGTTTTTGCGTGCTAATTCGAAAGTGGTAGCGATTTGGGGCCGACGAACGGCGCCCTGGAAGACCTCGGCGCGCCGGATCCGGCCACACGGAAATGTGCGACTGACGCAACAAAGGAGCTTGCCCTGCGCTTTTTCGGCCTCATGCATCCCGCCCTCTCAGCTCCGAATGTAGCGTTTTCGCAACGCAAGGAACGGGCGCTCGATCAGCGCATAGGTCGGCCAGGCTGCCAGCAGCGTCAGCGGAAGGGCCACCAGGACCGAATTCAGCGCGGCGGCGCGCACCGGATCGGCGGAAAAGGCGGGCAGCCCGATCTGCTTGTCGAGCACCGACAGCACGAAGTTGTGCATCACGTAGACCGAGAAGCTCATCGCTCCCAGGCGCGCGATCGTGCGCTCCAGGCCGGCGGGCGCCCGCCAGCGGCAGCCCAGCCAGGCCAGCAGCACCCAGGCCCAGGCCAGCCCCTCGACGGTGGTCCATACGATCCACCAGGCGGCGTCCATCCGGACGTGGCCGCCCTGCCGGTTGAACCAGTGCACGAGCGCGAGCGTCGCGAGCGCGGCGGCGAGCAGGTGCAACGGATTCGCAAGGCGTGCCGGCCGGGCGAGCCAGACGCGAGCGGCCAGCATGCCGATCAGGAACTGGTCCAGGCGACCGAAGATCGACTCGTAGGCGACGAAGCGCACGCTGCCGTAGAGCACGAAGATCCCGGCACGGATCGCGATCAGCAGGAGGATCACCCCCCACAGGTAGCGCACGCCGTAGCGCTCGCCGAAGACCTTGAGGAACGGGAAGATCAGATAGAACTGGAACTCGACCCAGATCGTCCACAGCTGCACGAAGTGCGTCGAATCGGAGACGGTGCTGGCGCGAAACGGGATCACCCACTCGAGCAGGGTCGCGAAGCCGTAGTTGCGGTGCTCGTTGTAGGTGGAGATGGTGAGCGTGAGGAAGACGCCGAACAGGAACAGCGGATAGATCCGGATGACCCGGTTGCGCAGGAACCCCGCGTAGTCGATCTGCGCGCCGTGGGTGATCACCGCGAAGATGAAGCCGCTGATCACCATGAACAGGCCGATGCCGGTGTGGCCCTCGTCGATCAGCGAGAGCAGCGGATTGTCCGGGCGCAGCGTGCCGACGTGCCGGTGGAAGGCGTGGAAGCAGACGACCAGTGCGGCCGCGAGCAGCCTCAGGTGATCGAGGCGCTCGAGGTAGGCGGTCTGTTCGCTGCGCATCTGCGGGTCCGGTGGCGCCGCGCGTCAGGCGCCGCCGGGCGCCGGAACACGCGGGCGCCGGGGGCGCAGCCGCGCGGGAACGCCGAGCGCGAGCGCGCCGGGCGGAACGTCGCGCACCACCACGGCGCCGGCCGCGACCAGAGCGCCCTCGCCGATGCGCAGCCGCGGCAGCACCTGCGCGCCCATGCCGATTTCGGCGCCTTCACCGACCTCCACGCCGCCCGCGAGTCGTGCGCCGGGGCCCAGCGACACGCCGTCGGCGAGCCGGCAATCGTGGCTCACCGATGCGCCGATGTTCAGCAGCACCAGTTCACCGAGCGTGGCATCGGTGTTGACCAGCGCACCGGCCATGATCTGGCAGCCGGCGCCGAGCCGCACGCGCGACGCGAGCCAGGCGCGCGGGTGCACGAGGGTCGTCAGTTCCTGTCGCGGCAGGCGCGCGCGAAGGGCCAGTCGCAGTGCCGGATCTCCGACCGCGATGGCGACGCAGGCGCCGGGATGTTCGCGCAGGGTCTCGAGGCCGGCGAACACCGGGAGGCCGTGGACGTGCTCCTCACGGCGATGCGAAGGGTCGACGAGCAGGCCCAGCACGCGCCAGGCGGGTTGCGCCGCGTTCAGGTCTTCGACGAGCGCCAGGATCTCGCGCGCGTGGCCGCCGGCGCCGACGATGATCAGCGGGCGAGTGGCCGCGGTCATGCGGCACGCTCCTCGAACGTGCGCGCCAGCCGTGCCTCGATAAACGCGATCCGGCCGCCGATCTGGATCGCGGGATCGAACCAGCGCCGGGTCACCGCGCGGCCGGCTTCGCCGATCCGGCGCAGGCTGGCCGGGTCCGCCGAGACCTGCGCCAGCGCGTCGGCCACGCCCGTGGCATCGGGCTCGATCCGGATGAAGTCGACCCCGGTGCGGTAGCGGTCCGCGCCCAGGCCGAGCACGTCGGAAGCGGCGAAGGCGGCGCCGCACAGCGACGCTTCGACGCAGCAGCCGGTGGGAAAACCGTCGAAGTTGCCCTCGTGCAGCACGAAGGGACGGTTCGGCGAGACGATCAGGTCGACGCCCGACAGGAAGGTCCGCAGCGCGTGCGTCTCGAGGCGGCCGTGAAACTTCGGCGGCGCGGTCATGCGCTCGAGAGTCGGCAGGCCGTCGGGCGTGCATTCGCGCCAGTCGCCGGCGTCGAAGCTTCCCACGACGTGGATGTTGACCGCGCCCG
>JAHEDO010000274.1:0-2088 GCA_024641185.1 Burkholderiaceae bacterium
TCGGCGATCTGGTAGAGACTCTCGCCAGGCATGAAGCGCATGCCCTGGACGGCCTTCTTTTCCATGACGATGCCGGACACCGGCGAGCGGAAGGTCAGGGTGCGCCGCGTTCCGCCGGACTGGGCCAGCGTGCGCAACTGCTCGTCGGAGATGTCCCAGTTCTTGAGCCGCATCAGGCTCGAATCGGCGAGGCGCTGCATGCTGGATCTGGGATCGTTCCCGGCATTCTCGAGCGCCTTGACCGCGTCGGTCGCGATCTCGTATTCGCGCTGTGCCGACACCAGTTCCGGGCTGTAGACCTCGAACAGAGGCTCGCCCTTGCGCACCGGCTGCCCCGTGACGTTGACGAACAGCCGCTCCACCCAGCCTTCGAACTTGGGCGCGACGGCGAAGACCCGCCGCTCGTCGACCTCGATGCGGCCCACGGCCTTGACGACCTTGTTCAACGCGCGCATCTCCGCCGGCTCGCTTCGCACCCCGAGCTTCTGCACCTTGTCGACGCTGACCTTGACCTGGCTGTTCCCGGTGTCGGGCTCCTCGCCGTCGTAGACGGCGATGTAGTCCATTCCCATCGGATCCTTCTTCGGCACCGGCGACGTGTCGGGCAGTCCCATCGGGTTCCGGTAGTACAGGATCTTTCGCTCTTTCGCGGCGCTTGCGGTCGGTGGATTCGCCATGTCCGCGGTCGTCGGGTTCGCCGTATCCGCAGCCATCGGCGCGGATGCCGTCGATTGCGGTCGCGCACCCCACCAGTAGCCCGCGCCGATCCCGATCGCCACCGCGACCGCCGCCGCAAGGAGACCCGCGCCCGCTTTCACAGGTCTTCTCCCAACAGGCGCTCGATGGCCGCGAGGCGTACCTGCGCCTCGGCCTGCGCCTTCAGCCGGTCCTGCCTGGACTTGCGGATCTGGCGCTGGGCGTCGAGCAGCGTGGCAAAGTCGACCTTCCCGGTCTCGTAGCCGGCCAGTGCGGACTGGAGGGTCGCTTCGGACTGCGGCAGGAGGCTGTTCGTGGTGAGCGCTTCGATCTTCTGCGCCGCCTGCAGTCCGGCGACGTTCTCGAAGAGCGCACCGGTGAGCCGATCGACCGCCGATTCCCGCTGCGACCGCGCTGCCGAGAGCATCGACTCGGCCGCCGACTCCTGTCGCCGCCGGGTTTCCTGCTGCAACGGGATGTTGACCTCGAGCATAATTTCCCAGGCCCCGATGCGCGAGCCGGTCTGGATCGGAGAAACTCCGACGGCAAAGTCCGGATAGCGATTCCGGTAGGTTAGGTCGCGGCTTTTCTCCGCCGCGCGAACGCGCGCCTGGTCGGCGACGAGTTGCGGGTTGCGGCTGCGCAGGCGATCGACCAGCGCATCCGGTTCGAGCTTGGCCGGGGCCGGAATCGCGCGCAGTCGCTCGGGCGCGGCGAATGGGGCCGACGGCTGTCGCGCCAGCAGGGCGTTCAGGCCGGCCTCGACGGCGGCGCGGTCGCCCTCCAGCGCCAGCAGCTCCCCGCGCATGGTCGTGAGTTCGACCTGCGCCCGGATGACATCCTGCTGAGGCACGAGCCCGCTCTCGTAGCGGACCAGCGCGACGCGCTCGAGGCGGGAGAGCAGGTCGATGATCTCCCGGGTGAGACGCTCGCTGCCGGCGATCAGGTAGTAGCGCGCATAGGCGGACTTGACGCTCGCCGCCAGGTCGGACCAGGTCGTTGCCATTTGCCCCCGGGCCTGCTCGGCCGTGGCCTCTGCGAGGTCGCGCTTCAGGTCCCGCTTGCCCCAGAACGGAATGGGCTGGACCAGCGTGTACTTGGTGCTGCCGACCCGGCTCGGCAACAGGCTCGGCGGCGCATCGGAGCCTTCGTTGGTGATGTTCCGCAGCTCCATGCGGAAGGCGGGGTCGGGCAGCGCGCCGGCGGGATACACGCGCTCGGTCGCCGCGTCCGCTTCGTGGCGCGCGGCCGCGTACTCGGGGTTGGCGCGCGCGTAATCGAGGAGGCCTTCGACGCTGGTCCCCAGCGGCGCGTCGTCGGCGTGCGCGGGTATGGCCAGCGCGAGCGCCGCGAAACCCAGCAGCACGATGGGCAGGAAGGTCTTCGGTTCCA
>JAHEDO010000274.1:2098-3812 GCA_024641185.1 Burkholderiaceae bacterium
CTCGGGTCGGCGTGGGCCGCAGAGTATGACTGAATTGCGTGCCCGGACTGCCCGGCGACCCCGGCGCGAAGGGCGCTGCCGCGGGCCTCGCGGCGTGCTATTTCGCCGCCTGCAGGGCGACGACGGTCAACGCACCGTTGACGTTCTCCGCGACGAACCGGACCGGGGTTCCCTCCTGGATTCCCGCCGCCAGCGCCGGGCTCCCCAGGCGAAACGTCATCGTCATCTTCCCCATGCCGAGATTGACCAGCGGGCCGTGGGCGATGGTGATCTGGCCTTCCTGCTTGCGGATCGCCTTGACGACGCCTTCGCTCCAGGCTGCGGTGGGTGCCGATGCCTTCGCCGGGCTGGTGGCCGGGGGTGTGCCCTGCGCCAGCGCCCCAAGCGGCAGCGCGAGCGGCATCGAGACGAGGAGTGCTGACAGCAGGCGGTGCGCGAACATGTTCGGATCTCCCGGAAAAAATAGGTTGCGTTCGTTGCGATGTCGCGATTCTGCCGGCGGCTGCCCGACGCGAACCTGACGTTACAATTACAAATCGGTAAGGAATGCCGCGTGCTCCACTCGTCCGTGCACAATCTTGATGCACGACAAACTCTCCGAGGAGCGACGATGAAGATCCTGGTCGTCGAGGACGAACCGAAGACCGGCAATTATCTGCGGCAGGGCCTCTCCGAGGCTGCCTTCGTCGTCGACCTGGTGCGCGACGGCAACGACGGGCTCCACGCGGCGATCACCGAGGGCTATGACCTGATCGTGCTCGACGTGATGCTGCCGGGCCGCGACGGCTGGTCTGTGCTGCGAACGCTGAGGGAAGCGGGGGTCGGCACGCCGGTGCTCTTCCTGACCGCGCGCGACGGGGTCGAGGACCGCGTCAAGGGGCTGGAGCTGGGCGCGGACGACTACCTGGTGAAGCCGTTCGCCTTTTCCGAGTTGCTGGCGCGCGTGCGCACGCTGCTGCGCCGCGGCAAGACCAAGGAACCGGAGGTTCTGCGTATCGCCGACATGGAGCTCGATCCGTCCCGCCGCCGGGTCATGCGCTCGGGCAAGCGCATCGATCTCACCGCCAAGGAGTTCGCGCTGCTCGAGCTGCTGCTGCGTCGCCACGACGAAGTGCTGCCGCGCTCGCTGATCGCGTCGCAGGTCTGGGACATGAACTTCGACAGCGACACCAACGTCATCGAAGTCGCCGTCCGCCGACTCCGCGCGAAAATCGACGACGGCTTCGAACCGAAGCTCATCCAGACCGTCAGGGGGATGGGCTACGTCCTCGAGACGCCGGCGACCGCCTGATGTGGCGCAGGTCGCTCACCCTACGACTCGCGCTCTACTTTGCCGGCGCCTCGACGATCGTGCTCCTGGCCATCGGATACCTGGTCGGGATGTCGGTCGAGCGACACTTTCTCGAGCTCGATCGCGGCGACCTCAACGGGAAGGCGGAGCTGGTCCGGCGCGCGCTGTCGAAGCTGCGCTCGTCCGCCGACGTCGAAGCGATTCCCGCGCGGATGGATGATGCGCTGGCCGGCCACGACAGCCTGTCGGTGCGCATCGTCGGGCCCGAAGGCAGGACGTTGTTCGCCACCGCCGGCGCCGCCTTCCCCGAGTCGCTGATCGTGGGGGCTCCCGCGGCGGGTTCGGCGACGGCGCCCGAGCTCGTCGCCTGGCGACATGCGGAACACAGCTTCCACGGTTTCGCCACCCGCGTGCCGACGGAGG